>JBJEYG010000029.1:0-2637 GCA_051886555.1 Gemmiger sp. | reverse complement strand
GCAAAAATGCTCGATAATACACAAAGTATTATCTGCGCTTTTTGCTTAGCATCTGGCACCCCTCGCTCGCCGTATCGGCGCGTAGAATTATGCGGCGCTGCCTGAATCCCTTTTGCGCAGCACCTTGACAATTGAACACCCAGCACAACAGGACGTTTCCATCGCGGAGAGCGGTTGGGGCATAGCGCCATGACGTGCGGTCAGACCACAGCAGCCTGCCATGAGCAGTCTTTCCCGCTGCTGGCGTGTTTGCGCTGCGCCGAGCGACCCATGTGTCCCAGACGGCAGTGTTGCAGACTGCCACGCCATGACCCGCGATGTCCAGACGACACACATTGTTTTCCCCGCGCATCAGACGGGGTGGCTGACCTTTGGCTGCGATTGAGGCCATGGGAGGGCCAGTGAAGGCCAAACGCATACGGCCTGCCTGTTGTGTTCCCGGTGTCAGGGGGCGAGCGGCAAATATGACACAAACCATCAACAACTGTTGATGACGAATCCGTGCGGCGCAGGGGCAAACCCTTGCGCCGCATCAGTTTGCCATCAACCGGCAAAGGAGGAACCAACATGAATCAGGAACAGCAGGCCCACAGGGCCGCCGAAGCTATTTTCCGCAGTATTTTTCCCCGGCAGGGTATGACTGTCCGGGAGCAACAAATTCAACTGTGCCACCACATGATCGATGCACTGTTTCAAGGCAAAGCCGCTCTGTGTGATGCAGGGGTGGGGATTGGCAAAACCTACGCGTATCTGGCGGCGCTGGTGGTATGGCGAAAATACGCCGTCAGCCCCGGACAGTCGGTGGTGATTTCCACCAGCAGCGTGGCCCTGCAAACGGCAATCATTCAGGAATATCTGCCATTTCTGTCTGCCGCCCTGCTGGCGGGCGGCATCATCAGCCAGCCGTTGTGTGCTGTGGTGCGAAAAGGCAAGGAACGTTTTGTCTGCGACCGCCGCCTGACAGAACGCACCGGGCAAATCAACCACAAAACGCGGGACAACCGCCAGCAGCGGGCCGTCATGGCTGCACTGCGCCAGCAAATCGACTTGGACGCCGTTAAAGGACTGACGGCACTCGACCGTTCGCTGGTGTGCGTTCCTGCTGTCTGTCCGCGAAACTGCCCCAATCGGGATATCTGCCGGTATCAACACTATTTGCAAGCTGCCATGGGGCCTGCGGTGACAATTCAGATTTGCAACCACAATTACCTGCTGGCCGATGCCGTCAGGCGGGAACAGGGCGAGCGTCCGTTGCTGCGGGATTACGGCGCGCTGGTCATTGACGAAGCGCATAAGCTGCCCGAAGCGGCCAGACAAACCTTTGACCGGCAGCTTTCCCCGGAGGATTGGGAGGACCTTTGCACCGCTGTGTCCCAGGAGAAGCTGCCCAAAGACGCCCGCCGTCTGCGGGAACGTATGCAGGTGTTTTGGGATACGTTGCAGCCAAACACCAACTGCTCTGTGGCATGGCGTCCAACCTCACGGCAAAAGCAGCCTTTGAAGGCGCTGCACAGCGCCCTCTCGGACACCATGCGGCATCTGGAGGACAAGCCCCGCTGGCTGCTGCGCCGGTTACAGGAGGCTGACCGTCTGCTGACCGAGTTTCGGGCCGGTGCGCCCAATCAGGTGCTGTACTTACAGTATGACCGTTCCGGCTCCGTGACCCTCTGCGCGGCCGTCCGCGATGGATCGGGCGCGCTGCGGCGTGTCCTCTGGACACGTCCCGTTCCGGCCATTCTGACCTCCGGCACTCTGGCGGCGGGCGGGGACTTTACCCACATGATGAAAACGCTGGGACTGACGCTGCGCAAACCCACCACCTTTCAGGCGGCCTCCCCCTTTGACTATCAGAACAACACCATTTTATATCTGCCCGCCCGGCCAAGGCAGCCGTTGGCGGCGCAAATCGAAGCACTGGTCGCCGCGTCTCACGGCCATGCGCTGGTGCTGTTCACCTCGTACCGGGAAATGGGGGAGGTCTGTGCGGCTCTCCGGGACAGGCTGCCGTATCCCTTGATTGAAGTCTGGAGAAACGGGCAACAGTTGGTCCACACCTTCAAGCAACTGCCCAATGCGGTGCTGTGTGCCGCCGGTCCCTGCTGGGAAGGGCTGGACTTTCCGGGGGATATGGTGTCCATGCTGATGATGACCCGATTGCCGTTTCCGGTGCCGGACCCGGTGAGTGACGCCGCCCGCGAACGGTATATGAATTTGCCAAGCTACCTACAGGCGGAGATCGTTCCTCAGATGCAGATCAAGCTGCGGCAGGGGTTCGGCAGGGCGATCCGCACCGAGCAGGACACCTGCGCTGTGGCGCTTCTTGACCCACGGGCCTCTCCGGGCGGCCGGTATCATCAGGCGGCGGTGGACGCTCTGCCCGCCTGCCCCGTGACCACCGAAATTGAAACGATCCAGCAGTTTTTCCGGGAACGAAAGTCCCCGGACTATTTTTTGCATGAGGAGGTTGTGATATGAACAAACCCATGCGGGTCGTGGTGTACGCCCGCACCGAGCAGCCACAGGCGGAGGAGCTGGTCCGTCAGATGTTTGATTTGCTGAAATTTGTGACGGCAAACGGCTACACACTGGCAGGCAATCTTCAGGAAAGCACCGGGGACCAGTCTGCAAACCGGCCCA
>JBJEYG010000028.1:0-11641 GCA_051886555.1 Gemmiger sp. | reverse complement strand
GAGGGAAAACAAAGCAATGCAAACCTGTAACCCGCCAAAACTTTCGGTCATCGTTCCCGTCTATGGCACAGAGCAGTATCTGCCGGCATGCCTGGACAGTATTCTGGCGCAAAGCTGGGAAGCTATCGAGATCCTGATCGTGGATGACAAGTCCCCCGACCGCGCCCCCGAGATCGCGGAGCGCTATGCCGCGCGCCATGAGAATATCCGTGTCATCCACCACCCGGAAAACCGGGGCTTGTTCCGTACGCGCGTGACCGGCCTTGCCGAGATGACCGGAGACTTTTTTGCCTTTGTGGACAGCGACGACACCGTCACCTCCGATTATTACCGCCTGATGCTGGAGGAAGCGCAGCGGTGCGGCGCCGATCTGGTCGCGGGCGATTTTCTGGAAGTACGCGGCGGGCAAACGTATTACCCCAACCGGATGCTGCAGCAGCGCGATTATGACCTGGAAGGCGCCGCCGTTCTGGACACGCTGATGGCGCAGGAGGGTGCGGACTACGGCTGGCATATTACCTGGAACAAAGTATATTCCCGCCGTCTCCGGGACCGGCTGCTGCCCTTCCTGCAGACGGTTGACGCCAACCTGACCATGTGCGAGGACGTTGCCTTTTCCTCGCTTTTCTTTGCCGCCGCGCAGCATTTTGTCAATGTGCACGGGGAATATTATCTCTACTTGCGTCATTCGGGAGCCTCGACCGCTCTGGAAGGGCTTACTCTGGAAAAATGTCAAAAAGCCGTTGACGACATTGCGCAGGCGTTCCGGATCGTCCGCGAAGGTCTTGCGGTTCTGGGCGCGGCCGGCCGCTGTGAGCCCCACTTGCAGGCCTGGTCCGCCCGCCTGGCGCTGGGCTGGCAGGATCTGGCAAAAGGATGCAAAGGCAGCCCCGCCGGGAAGCAGGCTTTTGAGGAGTCGGTCCGCCGGCTGTGCGCGAATGTCCGGGAGCCCGACCGTCTGAAGCAGGATTTTTACGGTTCCCGCCAAATCCTCATGCCCGCGCTGCCCCAGCAGGAACTCAAACAGGCGATCGCTTCCGCCACATGCCGAATCGTCAGCTTTGATGTGTTCGACACGCTGCTGCTGCGCCCCTTTTTGTATCCCACCGACCTGTTTGAATGGATGGAACCCGGCGTGACCAAAATCGTGGGAACGGCGGACAACGTGGAATTCCGGATTCTGCGCACAAATGCGGAACGCTGCGCGCGGAAAGCCAAGGAGGACGCCTGCGGCACACCGGAAGTTACGCTGGCAGAGATCTATGCCCAGCTGCAGCGGATGTGCCCCAGGCTTTCGCCTTATCTGGATGCGATCCGGCAGTATGAGCTGGATTCGGAGCTGCGCTTCTGCATGCCCCGCAAAAAAGGGCTGGAACTGGTGCGTTATGCCCGGGCGCTGGGCAAAACGGTCGTATTCACCTCCGATATGTATCTGCCCCGCGACTTCATCGGCCGGATGCTAGCAAAGTGCGGCGTGCCGCTCCCCGACCGGCTTTTCGTCTCCTGTGAAACCGGCTGCTCCAAAGCGGAGGGCGCGCTGTATGACCAGGTGGCCCGCCGGTTGAACGCCGCTCCCCGCCAGTGCGTTCATGTGGGGGACTCTATGGAAAGCGACGTGAAGCAGGCGAGGAAAAAGGGATGGAACGCATTTTATCTGCCCAAAACAGCCGACTGCCTGATGAACAGGGTGCCCGGCCGGTATTACGGCGACCTCTATGAGCGGCTGTACCGGCAGAACCAGGGAATGCGCCTGACCAGCGGCGCGGCGAACTTTTTTTACGGCAGCCGTTGCCTGCTTGCAGTCGCCGCCAACAAAATTTTTGATGACCCGTTCCTGCCCGTCGCCCCGGACAGCGACTTTAACGCCGACCCCTGCCGCATCGGCTATCTCGCGATGGGGCCTTATCTGGTCGCCATTTGCCGCTGGCTTGCGCAGCTGTGCCAAAAGGAAAAATTTGAACGCCTGAACTTTGTGGCAAGGGACGGATGGGTTCCCCTGCAGGCCTTCGAGATCCTTCAAAGCGCGCTGGGCCTGCACATTCCGACCGGTTATGTTTATGCCTCGCGCAAGGTTTTGGCCACGCTTCTGGTCAAAAACCCCGCCGGTATCTACTCGATGCCGGAAAACTATAACATTGCGGTTCTGACGCCCCAAAAGGTATTGGATATTTTCCGCGCCATGATCCGGCAGGACCGGTACGAATCCGCCCCGGACTACCTGCGTGCGCAGGGTTTTGCCTGTGATGTTCCCTTCGGCACCATCCAACGCTTTGAAGCGTTCGCGGAACTGCTTGTGGAGCATTTTCTCGACGAACCAAAGCGGCGCGACTATTTTCAGAAAGTGGAGCGGTACTACGCGCCTTTCTTCTCCGGGCACTGCGCAACCTTTGACGTCGGTTACAGCTGCCGGTTTGAAAGTCTGCTGAAACAGAACTTCGGCTTTGATGTGACCGCGTGTTATCTTCACATCAACGGAAGCCGGGCGCTGGTGCGAAAAGCGGAAAGCGGCATCGGCCTTTTTACATTTTACGATTTCATTCCCACCGTGACCGGCACCATCCGCGAACACTCGATCAGCAAGCTGGGGCCTTCCTGCGTTGGGTTCGACTGTTCCGGCGAAACCGCAGTCCCGCTTTTCGAGGAATACGAAAGCTGCCCGGAAACCGTATATCTGACGCAAAGTTTGCAAAACAGCGCGTTGGATTATGTGCGCGACCTCTGTGCGATTTTTGGTGGGGATCTGCGAACGCTTGCGTTCCGTCAGCAGGATGCGGCGCTGCCGATGGAATACTTTTTCCATTTTGCCAAGCCGTATGACGCCGAGCCTTTCGCCGCCATTCCCTTTGAGGACGATATGGGTTCCGACGCGAAAACGCTGCGGGATTTGTGGGCCGAAGCCATGGACAACGCCCGAAGCGGCATGCCCGGCGGACCGGCCGACGAGCGCCTGAACTATTACCGCATGTCTAAGCCGAAAAAATGGCTTGTCTGGCTTCTGGTGGACCGCAAGACCCTAAAGGACACCGCCGAACGGAAACTGCAGGGCCACGCCGCCGTGCGCAAGCTCTTTTTCGGCGTGTACAATGGGTGCCGTTCCCTTTACCACCGCCTGAGCAAAACATAAAAAAGCCGGGAAAGGCTGGGCCTTTCCCGGCTTTTATGTTACCCCAGTTTCGCCAGCAGGCGCACCCACAGGCTGCGCAGCAGCGGCGGGCGGGCGGGGCTGAAGCAGCAGATGCGCCAGACCGTTTCCCGCGCGGGGAAGGCGCCCCGTTTTGTGTACCGGCGGTAGAGCACCGCCAGCTGGCGGGTTTTGCCGTTGCCGGGCAGGTGCAGTACGCCGACCGGGTCGTTACAGTAGTTGGTGCACACGAAATAGTAGCGCGCCCCCACCCAGTAACGGAAAATGTAAGCGTTGGCGGCACGCACCGGTGCGCCCTTTTGCAGACTGCGGTAGGCCGCCGCGCAGGTGATGAACTCGTCGCCCTCGTGGGGCTGCATACCCCTGGCGCACAGATCGGCGTAGACGGCGGCACATTCGGCCGCAAACGCAGCCAGCCGTGCCCGGCTGCCGGCGATCAGCTCGCCGCCGAAGTGGGTCAGCACATGGTCGCCGCCGTACAGCGCATTGTAGCCCGCGCTGATGGCCGCCGCCATCGGCTGCCCGGCGGCGTGGGGGCACTGGTACAGCAGCACCGCCTCGTCCGCCTCACGCCAGAGCCCGTCCAGCGGGTACTGGCTGTACGTATCCACATCCACCAGCGCACAACGGTCGCAGTCTTTCGCCTGCAGCACCCATTCCAGCGCACACAGCTTGTAGAACGCCAGCGACCATTCCAGCGCCGCGTCCACCCGGTAGCAGTCAAAGGGATGCTGCCAGATCTCCACACCGGCCCGCTCCAGCTGGCCGGCATAGGGCGAAGGCACCGGAGCGTTGGTCACCAGTGCCACCGTGCAGTCGGGATTCTGCTGTTTGGCGCTGCACAGCGCCACCACAATACAGCGGTAGTAAACGTCGCTGCCCAGGTTGGCGCCGGTTCCCTCCCGGTACCCCTGCAGCGTGGCAAACGCGCCGAAAATCAGATTCATAGTTGCCCCTTTCTGTGCGCGGTCACAGCAGCAGCCCCAGCGTGCCCGCCGTCAGCAGCGCCAGACCTGCCACCGCCTTGCGGCTGAGCCGCTCGCCGAACGCGAAGTAGGAGAATGCCACCGTAATCAGGATGGACAGCTTGTCAATGGGTGTGGCGATGGAAGCGTCGATCAGCTGCAGCGCCCGGTTCTGGCACAGCCAGCTGCCGCCGGTGGCCACGCCGGACAGCGCCAGAAACACCCAGCTGCGCCGGTCGATGTGGGCGATGCCCTTCTGTGCGCCGGTGACAAACACCATACACCAGGCCATTCCCAGCACCACACCGGTACGGATGGCGGTACCCAGGGTGGAATCCACCCCGGTAATGCCGATCTTGGTCAGGATGCTGGTCATGGCGGCGAACACCGCGCTGCCCACCGCATAAAACAGCCACGCCCGGCTTTTGGCGGGGCCGGCGTCCTTTTTGGGTACGATCATCAGCAGCGTGCCCGTTCCGATCAACACCATGCAGATCACTTTCTGCACCGTCAGGCTCTCGCCCAGAATGACGGCCGCCAGCAGCATGGTCAGCACGGTGCTGGATTTGTCGATGGGCGTCACTTTGTTGACGTCGCCCAGCTGCAGCGCCTTGAAATAACACAGCCAGCTTGCGCCGGTGGCCAGGCCGGACAGCACCAGGAACAGCCAGCTTCTGGCCGAGATCTCCCCCAGCGTGCTCTGCTTGCCCGTCAGGAACACCATTCCCCAGGCGCACGCCAGCACCACGATGGTGCGCAACGCCGTTGCCAGGTTGGATTCGGTATTTTTATAGCCAAGTTTCGCAAGAATCGCCACCGCGCCCGCGAACGCCGCGCCCGCGAACGCCAGCAGAATGCCCAATGTTTCCTGTGCCATGGGTCGCCGCACCTCTTTTTACCGATCTTTTTTCAAAATATCCGCCCGGATACACCGGCCGGCAAAATAGACGCCGTTTTTCAGGTAACGTCCCGCCTGACGCGGTTCGCGCAGAATGCGCCACAGCCATTCCAGACCGGCCTTCTGCATCCACAGCGGCGCGCGCTCCACCTGTCCGGACAAAAATTTCAGCGCCGCGCCCACGCTCATCACCCGCATGCCGGGCAGCGCGGCGGCGTGCTGCGCCACCCAGAAATCCTGCCGGGGCGCCCCCAGCGCCACCCATAGGTAGTCCGGTTTTGCGGCGCGGATGCGCGCCACCGCGGCGGCATCCTCCTCCGGGGTAAGCGGCCGGAAGGGCGGGGCCTCCGTACCGCAGATGCAGATACCGGGGCAGCGCTGCTCCAGCGCGGCCCGCAGGGCGGCAAGGTTTTCCGCGCTGGTGCCGTAAAAATAGTGCCGCGCGCCCGCCGCAGCGGTGGCCTCCAGCAGGTCGGCGGTCACATCGGGGCCGCTGCATCGCTCGATCTCGCCCAGCTCGGGGTGCAGCCTGCGCGCCCGGCCGACCACCGGTTTGCCGTCCATGGCGCAGAAACTCATGCCGTTGAGCACCGCGCGGTACTCCTCCTCCCGCGCCGCCTGGGAAAGGCTGGTCATGGGCGCGAAAGCGGCGGTGCGGCACTCACCGGGCGCCAGCGGCGCCATAATGGCCGCTTCCAGTTCGGCGCGGGTCGCCGCACAGTAATTCACTCCAAAAATGCTGACGGTCTGCAAAACGATCCTTCTTTCTGCGCTGAGGGCATTCCGGTTTTTCCCATTATACTATCGGGCGGGGCGGTTGTCTACGGCAACGCCCATGTCCCGCAGAATATCGGTGCGCGTCTCCATCGCCAGCGCGGCGATGCGGCGGATGCGGTCGGGGTTCATGTAGGGGGCCAGCCCGCTGATGGAAAACGCCGCGTCCGCCCGGCCGGTCGCGCCGGGAATGGCCACCGCCACGCAGCGGATGCCCAGCTCATTCTCCTCGTCGTCAATGGCATAGCCGCAGGCGCGCACCTCGGCCAGCTGGGCTTTCATGCCCGCCCAGTCCACCACCGTCTTTTCGGTGAGCTTTTTCAGTGTGCTCTGCCGCCAGATCTCGGCGACCTCCTCCTCCGGCAGCGTGGCAAGAATTGCCTTGCCCACGCCGGTACAGTATAACGGGCTTCGCAGCCCCACCCGGCTGCTCATGCGCAGCGGGCCGCTCTCCGTCTTGTAAATGTACACAATATCCCGCGCATCCCGGATGACCAGATGCACCGCGTCGCCGGTGCGCTGGGCCAGACGCTCCAGGTGCACCTTGGCCACGCTCATCACATCCATGCTGTTGACGATGCCGCTGGATATCTCAAACATTTTCAGCGTCAGCCGATATTTGCCGGTGGCAAAGTCCTGCGCCGCATACCCCAGGCTGACCAGGCTGGCCAGCAGGCGGTGCGCCGTGCTTTTGGGCAGCCCGGTCTCGGCGCTGAGCTGCTGCAGCGCCTCGCCGCCGGGATGGGCGGCCAGCGCTTCGATGATGTCAAAAATGCGCGCCACGCTTTGTACGCCGCCCTTATCCGCCTGATTTTCCGCTCCGTTTGCCATACCCCTTCCGCCTTTCCGCCGCTTTGCAAAATTTAACAATTTATTCATAATTTGAGCCACAGGAATCCCGCCGGCCCTTGTTCCGCATTATGGAACCAGTATAGTAGTTCCGGCAGATTTTTGCAAGCGCACATTCCGTATTGCGGAACTCTTTTCCACTTCGACCACAAAACAAAAGCAAAAAAGGCATTTTTTGGCCTGATTGACGAAACGCCGTCCTTTCAGTATAATAGGAATTGCCAAAGCGGAAAAAGTCCGCGAACCGTGGAATGGTAAACCAAAATAAGGAGAGAATGTGCTATGAATTCTGTTATCGAGCGCGTCTACCAGATCGGCATTATCCCTGTCATCGCTTTCAACAGCGTTGACGAGGCAGTGCCCCTTTGCAAGGCCCTGGTCGCCGGCGGTTTGCCGGCAGCCGAGGTCACCTTCCGCACCGCCTGCGCGGAAGAGTGCATCAAGAAGATCCATGAGGAAGTTCCCGAAATGCTGCTGGGTGCCGGCACCGTGCTGACCACCGAGCAGGCCGACCGTGCGATGGCCGCCGGCGCTTCCTTCATCGTTGCCCCCGGCTTCGATCCCATCGTCACCAAGCACGTCATCGACAAGGGCGGCATCGCCATGCCCGGTACCGCTTCTGCCGGCGAGATGCAGCAGGCCATGAACATGGGCTGCGAGGCCATCAAGTTCTTCCCGGCCGAGGCCAACGGCGGCGTCAACATGCTGAAGAACATCGGCGCTGCGCTCAAGACCGCCAAGTGGATGTGCACCGGCGGCGTCAACGCCAAGAACGTCAATGATTACCTGGGCTACGACCAGATCATCGCCGTGGGCGGCACCTGGATGTGCAAGAGCGACAAGATCAAGGCCGGCGCATGGGATGAGATCACCGCCATGTGCAAGGAAGCGGTCGACACCATGCTGGGCCTGGAGCTGGGCCACATCGGCATCAACTCCGCCAATGAGGAAGAGGCGATGGCCACCGCCAACCTGCTGGGCAGCCTGCTGAACATGAAGGTTGCGCCCGGCAACAGCAGCATCTTCGTGGGCAAGAAGGAATTCGAGATCATGAAGAAGCCCGGCCGCGGCACCAACGGCCACATTGCCATCAAGTGCAACAACGTCGACCGCGCTGTGTACCATCTGGGTATGCGCGGCGTCAAGTTCGACATGGAGAGCATGGTCAACAAGAACGGCAAGAACATTGCCGTTTACCTGGACGGCGAAGTGGGCGGCTTTGCGATCCACCTGGTCCAGAAATAATTGTGTTCCCTTTTTGCGCTGAAATAAAATATTATTAAGAAGGAGTTCATTCCCATGAAAGTTGTTACTTTTGGCGAGATCATGATCCGTCTGCAGCCGTACGATCACCTGCGCTTTGTGCAGACCGACACCCTGCAGTACACTTACGGCGGCGGCGAAGCCAACGTCGCGGTGTCTCTGGCCAACTACGGTGTGGACGTTGATTTCGTCACCAAGCTGCCCACCCACGTCATCGGTCAGGCCGGTGTGAATGCTCTGCGCCGTTACGGTGTCGGCACCAGCAAGATCGTCCGCGGCGGCGAGCGCGTTGGCATCTACTTCAACGAGAAGGGCGCTTCCCAGCGCGGCTCCATGTGCGTTTACGACCGTGCGCACTCCGCCATTGCGGATGCTTCCCGCTCTGACTTTGACTGGGATTCCATCTTCGAGGGCGTGGATTGGTTCCACTTCACCGGCATCACGCCGGCCCTGGGCCCCAATGTTGTCGAGATCTGCCTGGATGCCTGCAAGGCTGCCAAGGCCAAGGGCGTCAAGATCAGCTGCGATCTGAACTACCGCGGCAAGCTGTGGACCCGTGAACAGGCCCGCGCTGCCATGACGGAGCTGGCCCAGTATATCGACGTCTGCATCTCCAACGAGGAGGACGCCAAGGACGTGTTCGGCATCGAGGCTGAGGCCACCGACATTTACGCCGGCGAGATCAACCGCGAGGGCTACAAGAGCGTTGCCAAGCAGCTGGCCGACAAGTTCGGCTTCGAGAAGGTCGCCATCACCCTGCGTGAGAGCCACTCCGCTTCCGACAACGGCTGGTCCGGCATGCTGTACGACGTTGCTTCCAACGAGTACTGCTTCAGCAAGAAGTATGAGCTGCGCATCGTCGACCGCGTCGGCGGCGGCGACTCCTTCGGCGGCGGCCTGATTTACGCTCTGCTGTCCGGCAAGAGCACCCAGGATGCCATCGAGTTCGCGGTTGCGGCCTCTGCGCTGAAGCACTCCATCGAGGGCGACTTCAACCAGGTTTCCGTCAGCGAAGTCGAGAAGCTGGCGGGCGGCGACGGTTCCGGCCGTATCCAGCGCTGATTTTTCAACGAGTTTCCCGTTTTACGGTTTACCTTCCAAGGAAGAGGGCGGCAGCTTCGGCTGCCGCCCTTTCTCCTTTTCCGCGGCCGCATTGACAAATACCCCCGCACCGCGGTAGCATGGTAGCAGAACACCATGAACAGGAGGCGTTGCCAATGGCTTCAGTAAAGGATCGCGTGCTGGCCCAGCTGGAGGCGCACCGGGGCAGCTACCTTTCCGGCGAGGAACTGGCCGGAGAGCTTGGCGTCACCCGCGCCGCCGTATGGAAGGCGATCAATGCGCTGCGGGCGGCAGGCTGCCCCATTGACGCGGCTCCCAACCGCGGCTATGCCCTGGGCAGCAGCGCCGACCTGCTGACCGCCGCTTCCGTATCCGCCCGGCTGACCGGCCCCGCCGCCTCGCTGCACCCGGTGGTGTACGACTCGGTGCCCTCCACCAACCGCACCGCCCGCGAACTTGCCCAGAACGGCGAACCGGCCGGCACGGTGGTGATTGCCGCCGCCCAGACCGAAGGCCGCGGCCGCGCAGGGCACAGCTTCTACAGCCCGGCCGGCACCGGACTGTATATGAGCCTGCTGCTTCGGCCGGACTATTCCGCCGCCGACGCAACGCTGCTGACCGCCGCCGCTGCCGCCGCCGTGGCGGACGCGGTGGAATCGCTGTGCGGGCGGCCCTGCGGGATCAAATGGGTGAACGACGTGCTGCTGGACGGAAAAAAGATCTGCGGCATTCTGACCGAGGCGGCCGTCTCGCTGGAAAGCGGCGGTCTGGACTATGTGGTGGTGGGCATCGGGGTGAACGTTGCCCCGCCGCCGGAAGGTTTTCCGCCGGAACTGGCGGACGTGGCCGGGGCGGTGTTCCCCTCCGCCGAAGCCGCCGTGGGCATGCGGGCCCGGCTGGCCGCCGCCATTCTCAACCGGCTCTGGCCCGACTGCCGTGACCCGTCCGCCCGGCGTTTTCTGCCCGGCTACCGCAGCCGGTTGTACTTTCTGGGCCGGCAGGTGACGGTCCTGCAGAACGGCCGTCAATGGCAGGCAACGGCCGAGGATGTGGACGAGCACTGCCGCCTGCTGCTGCGAAACCCGGACGGCACCCGCGCCGCACTGACCGGCGGCGAGATCCGGATTTTGCCCTGAACGCCCTGTTTCCCCTACCATGTTGCCAGTTTTTCCTGCATTCCTTCGCGGTTTTTGGTCGCTGCGCTGAAAATGCCGTATTTTTTTGACATTTGAAAAAAATGTGTTAAACTAATTATATAAAAATCCTGAGGTTTTCCCCGAACATCTGCTGGAGGTATGACCTATGATCCGCATTTTGACCGATTCCGCCGCCGATCTCTCCCCCGTTGAGGCCGCTATGCCCGGTGTGGACGTTGTGCCGCTGCGCGTGACTTTTGAGAACGGCGAGACCATCCGCGACGGTTTGGATATGACCGGCGACGAATTTTTTGCCCGCCTGGCTGCCGATGAAAAGCTGCCCCGCACCAGCCAGCCCGCGCCGGAGGATTTTGCCGGGCATTTCCGCGCCGCCAAGGAGGCCGGCGACGAGACCATCGTGATCCTGATCTCCTCCACGCTGTCCGGCACGTTCCAGTGCGCGCAGCTGGCCGCCGAGGACTGCGGGTATACCGGCGCCTATTTTATCGATTCCCGCACCGCTTCCGCCGGCGAGGGGGTTCTGGTGCGCGAGGCGCTGCGCCTGCGTGAGCTTGGCATCCCCGCCGGCGGCATTGCCGCTGCGCTGGAGGAGCTGAAGGAGCGCATCTGTATTCTGGCCGTGGTGGACAGCCTGAAGCACCTGCACAAGGGCGGGCGTCTGCCCGCCGCCGTGGCGCTGGTGGGTGGCGCGCTGGGCATCAAGCCGGTGCTGGCCGTTCAGGACGGCGGCATTCGCCTGGCGGACAAGGCCCGGGGCCGCCCGGGCGCCTTTGTGGCGATGTTCAAGCAGATCGACAAGATGGGCGGCATCGACCCGGACTACGGCTACACGGTGCTGTACTCGGACGAGAAGTCGGTGGCCGGCCCGGTGCACCACTATGTGCACCGCAATCTTGGCATGACCGGCGGTCATGTGACTCGCCTGGGCGCCACCATCGGCACCCACATCGGCCCCAACGCGGCCGGGCTGTGCTTTGTGCGCAGCGAAGATTGATCATTCAGCGATTCCCACAATAACTCTCATAAAGGAACGGGACGCCCCACGCAGGGAGCGTCCCGTTCCTTTTGTCGCTTACTTTCCGGGGTTTGCCGCCCGCAGCTTTTTGGGCAGCGGCAAACTGCTGACCAGCGCGATTCCGATGGCCATCCCCACCGCGATTTTGATGGTCTCGACCCCTTTCATCACGCACAGCTGCTGGGCGTCCTGCAAAAAGTAGTAGGCGGTATAATAGATGCCCGCGCCGGGCACCAGCGGGAAAATGCCGCACAGCAGAAACACCGTCACCGGCGCCTTGCAGTAGATGGCAAAAAAGCGGGAAAGCGCCGTCAGCGGCAGTACCGCCAGGAAGGTGGAAATGGCGGGCGAGCAGCCGCCCGGCCCGCTGCACAGCATATAGACCAGCCAGCCCACCGCGCCGGTAAGGCCGCAGGCAAGGAAATGCCGCCGCGGCACCTGGAACAGCAGCCCGAAGCAGATGGTGGCCACCATAGCCAGCAGAAACTGTACCAGATATTCCATCATAACAGTCCT
>JBJEYG010000027.1:0-2648 GCA_051886555.1 Gemmiger sp. | reverse complement strand
ACAGACATGGGCTCCTCCTTTGAAAACAGTTCTGCACAGCCAGCAAAGACGGGTACAGCGTGACTTCGCCGTACCCGTCTCCTTCAGAATGGCTTTTCTGAGGAATGATGGTTCATTTGACTGTGCATGGTCAGCAGACGGTCAGCGCAGGATCATTGCTTTTCCAGAATTTTGGCGTCCTCGTCGTTGTAGATCATCAGCTGGACCACGAAGGTGAAGATGCCGCCCACGGCCACGCCGATCGCATACTTGATCAGGTCGGTCATACCACTGGTGGAGCTGACGAAGTTGGCGAAGGAGAACAGGCCGCTGGCGCCGAACATGTACATTTTGGTCTGCAGCAGGCCGATGACCGCGCCGCCGATGCAGCCGCCCAGAATGTTGAGGACGAGGGGCTTTTTCAGCGGAATCAGAATGGAGTACATCAGAGGTTCGCCGACGCCGCAGATCTGGCTGATGGTGGCGGGGATGGCCAGATCACGCAGCTTTTTGTTGTTGCGGCAGGCGATGCAGAAGGCGATGCCCTGGAACATACCGATCATGGGGCCGATGCTGCCGCAGGCCATCATGTAGTCGAAACCGTTGATCGCGATGGTGGACAGACCCATCGAGATGAGTACCCAGTGCAAACCGAACATGACCAGGATACCGAAGCCGCCGCCCACAAGCGCGCCGGCGATGACACCGCCGATCACCGGAATTTCGTACAGGAAGCTGATGAACACCGAGATGACGCCGCAAATCGCCATGGAGACCGGGCCGATGACCAGATAGGTCAGCACGACGCCGACAAGCAGCGTGCACAGCGGGGTGAAGATGCCGCGCACAGCTTCGGGGAAGGCCTTTTTGCACCAGCGCTCCACCTTGGAGGCGACCCAGACTGCCAGAATGACAGGGACCAGGCTGGACGTGTAGCCGGTGCCGGGCATGACGACCGGAATCCCCAGGAACGTGTTGTAGTAGCTCATCTCAAAGGGTGTGCCGGACAGAATGGTACCGGCCACTTCCAATGTGGAAGCGATATTTACCATGGAAGGGTAGACCAGTGCCGCACCGATCGCTGCGCCCACAAACTCGTTGCAGCGGAACTTTCTGGCTGCGGTGAAGCCCAACATGATGGGCAGGAAGTAGAAGAAGCCGTCGCCCAGCGCGTACAGGATCATGTACAGGCCGCTGTCGGTGCTGCACCAACCCAGCGTGGCGGCCAGCGAGATCACACCTTTGACAATACCGGCAGCGGTCAGCACGCCCAGCGTGGGAGCAAGAATGCCGGAGATGGTGTTCATCAACGTATTGATGACGCCGGTTTTTTCCGCCTTGTCCCCCTCATCCGGCTGGACGGTGCCGGTCCCTTCCAGCCCGTACTGCTCGCACACCGCGTCATACAGGGCCTCTACCTTGTTGCCAACGACCACCTGATACTGTCCGCCTGCCTGAATCACTTTCATTACGCCCTCGGTTTTTTGCAGAACCTCGGTGTTTGCCTTGCTTTCCTCTTTCAAGGTGAAGCGCAGCCGCGTGATGCAATGGGTCACGCTGAGAATGTTTTCTTTGCCGCCGACGTTTTCCACAACGGTGCGGGCAAGCGCGTCATACTTGTTTGCCATTTCGATTTCCTCCTTCATAAGAACAACCGCCGCGGGCAAATACCCGGGCAAGAGCGGTACTGCCAGGGGAGTGCCGTTTTTCTCTATGAATATTTTATACAATAATTTGGCAAAAATGTAAATATACAATTCATCCAAATCCGGAGCGATTTTTTCGCCATTATCACCGAAAAACAGCCGCAGGCAGCCGCCGGCTGGAAAATGGGGCTGTATATTTTATTCAATCAACCTTGTGTTTTGGGCAGGATTGCGATAAGATAAAAAGGAAAAGGGGGCGGTAGGAATGAATCCGTTTTTGGTGATGGAACAGCATAAAGCGGACTTTTCGCAGAATGATCTGGTCATTTACCAGACCATACGCGACAATCCCGGCCAGGTTACCTATAAAACAATCAGCCGCCTGGCGGAGGACTGCGGCGTGTCCCAGCCGGCAATCTCCCGCTTTGTGCACGGGCTTGGGTACGCGCGTTACCAGGATTTTCGCTCCGACCTGATCGCCTATCTGGCCGCACAGTCCCGTTCAGCGGATCAGAATGCCAACCGGTTGGGATATTTCAACGTATTGTATCAAACTTTGCAGGAAGCGGAGCAGCTTTTGACGGCCGACTATCTGCGGGAATTGGCGGCCTATGTGTGCGGGTTTGACCGGATCTATGCCGCAGGAATTCTAAAAAGCGGTCAGCCGGCGCAGCTGTTGGAACAGCTTATGCGCAAAAGCCGGCGTTCGGTACAGGCGGTGACCCGCGATGCACTGGCCGACGTGGCCGCTTATATGGGGGAAAACGATCTGCTGATGCTGTTTTCTGTCAGCGGCTCATCCCAGCTGATGGATCAGGTGACCGAGGCCAACGGTAAGGTGCTGTTGATTACCGCAAACCCCAACTACAACAATGCCCAGGCGGTGGATCGGGCAATTCTGCTGCCTTATGTTACCACCGATCCGGAGGAAAGCTCGGTGTCGCCGATTTTATTTGATGTGTTTGTAGAGCTTCTGGTAAATGCGATCCTGCAAAATGGCTGATCGTCAATAAATGCGGAATA
>JBJEYG010000026.1:0-2658 GCA_051886555.1 Gemmiger sp. | reverse complement strand
GTTCGCTCAGCAGCGTAAGCTGCTGCTGCATGGCGCGCCCCATCTGATTCAGGCCCATCTGAATCTGTTTGTTGCCGATACCGGCCGGCGCCACAACGATCGCCGCCAGCATCGAATGATCCGCCCATGTATAAAACGCTTTATAATCTTCGATCATATGTTCATTGCAGCCATACTGAAGGATTCTGCGAAACTGCGTATAAATATCCTGGTGCAGGTTCAGCTTCAACGCACTGATCGCCTCGATTCGTGCAAGAAATACCACATATTTCTGGGGGGCATCCGTCAGCAGGCCCATTTGCCGCATCATATTCTGCCGTGCTTCCGCTTCTCCCTTCGGGATTGGTTCGCCGCTGATCAGCGACATCACCACATGCTGTTCCAGCACGTCGGAAAAATTATTCAGTACAACTTCATTTTGCCGGGCGTGCTCCTGTTCCTGCCGGCTGACGCGCTGCAGATAATCCAGACAAAGCTCCTCTTCATGCGGCTGTATTCCCGTAAAGCGTTTGACTTCCATCGCGGCCTGCAATTCCCGCGCATTTTTATTGTACATGCTAAAAATCAACAGCAAAACGGCAGCCACCAGGATGATCGTCATCGCCGCCCAGACCATCCGGTTGAACGAAGAAATCTCTTTGCAGATGTCCGCGTACGGAATTGCCTGTACAAAGTACCAGCCGTATTTATCGTCCTGTGCCTGTACGATCAGGTATTCCGTCTCGTCGACGGTGAGAAGCGTCCAGCTCTGTTCTTCTTGCCGGAATTCCTCCGGCAGGGTCAGCGCGCTGTAATTCTCAGGCGCGCTCTTGCCGCTCTGGTCCCATAGCAATTCGCCCTTGCCGTTAAATACCCAAAGCCGGTTACGCCGGGCGTTTTCTCCGCCGGACTCCCCCTCCGTCACCAGCCGGCTGCACAGATCATCCACATCAATATTGTAGACAAGCCACTTGTTTTGCAATGTTGAGAAATAGGGGACCCGGCTGATCATCGAGATATAGCGCACTTCCTGCCGGTAGGGCGTGTGCACCACCCGAACGGTATCCAGTACCTGCATTCCCCCCTGAGAAGCATAATACTGTTGCCGCCAACTCAGGTCATAAAACTCATCGCTTGCATAACCGATGCTGTCCAGCGAATTATAAATGGTGTGGTTCAGGTTGCACACCAGATATGCACTGTTGATATTGGGGTAGGGTTCCGTATTGCTTTTCAGTTCCTGACATGCCAGTGCCGCTTCAATGGAATCATCCGCATTCTCCGTACGTCCCACGTCAATGTAGTGCACATTGGAGGTACTCTCATTCATAATCAACGCTACCGTGTCCAGCGTGTCGGCGGTAAATTCCGCCTGCCGCTGCGCCGTTTCACACAAACTGCCTGCCGTTTCCTGCTGTTCCCTCTCGGTATGGTACCGCGTCAGATATTGCCCTGCCAGCAACGGCACCAGCATCGCAGCCAGAAGAAGCCCCCAGGTTTCGGGGCTGCGCAAAATATATTGCATCACCAGCGCCGGATCGATCCGGTTGGATTCCCTGTATTTCATAATTCTCCTTTTTTGTGTCGGTGCGGCATTTGCGCATTGCATTTTGTGACTTTTGTCAGGCGGATATCGTTTTTCCAGACGTTCTTCGAAAAACTGTTTTCAGAATATCGTGCGTTTCTTTCTTTGTCAACCCTTTTGTTGTAGTATCGCTTCTTTTAAAAGAACAGCCCTCAGTTCCTTCTTTCTGCGTTTTGTCCAATTCTGCCGCTTTCAATTTGTCGATTCAGGCAAAGTTCAACCGAAAATGCGTTCCGTGCGGATAACCAGTCTGAATTTTTGTCCGCTTTGGTTCATGTTCTCCGCTTTTGTTAGTTGATTCTCTGCAAATTTGGTCGAATAATGAGATTGTCAGGCAGGCCGGAACGTGCGAAAGATTTCGGCCCCAAAAGCAAAATTAAAGGAGGAAAAATTCAAATGAAACGTGCAACCAAATTGATGAGCGCCATTTTGGCAGTAGGAATGCTGGCCGCATGCGGCGGATCCGCATCGTCGACCAGCTCCGCTTCGCAGGCGGCGTCCGCCAGCTCGGAAACCGCTGCGGAAAGTGCCTCTGCCGCAGCCGACGAGGCCGTAACGCTGCGTCTGGGCCACACTCAGCCCACTGACCACCAGGTAAATCTGACCGCCGAGCGGTTTGCGGAACTGGTAAATGAATACAGCAACGGTTCGGTCACCGTGGAAATTTACCCCAACAGTACGTTCGGTTCCGCTTCCGAAATGAACGCAGCGGTGCAGAGCGGCGACCTGGATCTGTACCTGAACGCCTCTGCACAGTTTGCCTCCCAGTATGAACCGATTACCGTAGTGGATGCCTGGTATATGTTTGAGAACACCGATCATCTGATGAAGTTCTATAGCGAGGATTGTGAGGTTTACCAGCAGCTGTGCGACGGTCTGAAAGAGACCTGCGGTATTGACAGCCTGGCTGCCATCTACTACGGTGCACGCCACATGACTTCCGAAGAACCGCTGAACACGGTTGACGATCTGAAGGGCATGAAGATGCGTGTGGCCAGCGATCCGATGCCCACCGCTTTCTTTGAAGCCATGGGCGCCACTCCCACTCCTGTTGCTTACAATGAGACTTACCTGGCCCTGCATCAGGGCGTTGC
>JBJEYG010000025.1:0-11841 GCA_051886555.1 Gemmiger sp. | reverse complement strand
AGCACACCATCCACGGCGATGCCAACATCACCGACGATGTGGAGAGCATCCGCAACCTGATGAACATGAATTACGACATCAAGCGCTGAGCGCCGTTTCCGGCCGCCGCCCTGCCTGGGCGGCGGCCTTTTGCCGCGCACCGAAGGTTTCACCCTTCGGCGGTTGCAATCCGGGCGGAAATCGGTTATACTGTTTTGTAATAATTGGCATGTTGTGAGCTGGACCGGCGGCCCTGCGCCGGACAGAGTAAGGAGATACATTTATGGCCCATACTGTACTTGTGACCGGCGCCGACGGTTTCATCGGCAGCCACCTGGCCGAGGAACTCGTCAAAAAAGGCGAGAAGGTGCGCGCTTTCTGCCTGTACAATTCCTTCGGCACGCTGGGGTGGATCGACACCCTGCCGCCCGAGATCAAAAACGAGATGGAGATTTTTATGGGCGACGTGCGCGACCCCAACGGTGTGCGCACCGCCATGCGCGGCATGGAGCGGGTGTTCCATCTGGCGGCGCTCATCGCCATCCCGTTCTCCTACCACAGCCCCGACAGCTATGTGGATACCAACATCAAAGGCACCCTCAACGTGCTCAACGCCGCCCGTGAACTGGGTACCAGCCGGGTGATGGTCACCTCCACCAGCGAGGTGTACGGCACCGCCCAGTATGTGCCCATCGACGAAAAGCACCCCTTCCAGGGCCAAAGCCCCTACTCCGCCACCAAGATCGGCGCCGACCGCCTGGCCGAGAGCTTCTACCGCAGCTTTGATTTGCCGGTGTCCATCGTGCGGCCGTTCAACACCTACGGCCCCCGCCAGAGCGGACGCGCCATCATTCCCACCATCATCACCCAGCTGCTGGCCGGCCAGACCGAGATCAAGCTGGGCAGCCTGACGCCCACCCGCGATTTCAACTACGTCAAGGACACCGCCGCCGGATTCATGGCCATTGCCGACTGCGACGCCGCCATCGGCCGCGAACTGAACATCGCCACCGGTGTGGAGCACTCCATCGGCGATCTGGCCAACGAGCTGATCGCCCAGATCAACCCCAACGCAAAAATTGTGTGCGAGGCTGAGCGCCTGCGCCCCGAAAAAAGCGAGGTCAACCGCCTGCTGGGCGACGCGACCCAGCTTCGTACCCTGACCGGCTGGGCGCCGAAGTATACCTTTGAGCAGGGCCTTGCCGAGACGGTCGAATTCCTGAAAAACAATCTGGATTCGTACAAAGTCGGCCAGTACATTCTGTGACGGGTATGCGCATGGGACATTCGGAACACAAACATTTGAGCAAGCCCACCGCGCGCACGACGGCCCTGCGGTGGGCCTTTGCCTGTCTTGCGGCAGCGGCGGCCGGCGTGCTGGTCAGCTACTGCTGGCGGGTGTTTTACTATCTGGACAGCCGCATTTCCCCCCTGATCGTGACGGCGGGGTGCGCCGGCTTTGCGCTGGCGCTGGTGGGCGCGGCGGCGCTGGTGCGGTATGCCGCCAGGGATTTTGCCGCCCGGGGCGCGCTGTGCATTGCGC
Organism: Gemmiger sp.; assembly: GCA_051886555.1. Taxonomy (GTDB): domain Bacteria; phylum Bacillota; class Clostridia; order Oscillospirales; family Ruminococcaceae; genus Gemmiger. The sequence continues at coordinate 10,319 of JBJEYG010000025.1, read as the reverse complement.
TGTGCGGGCTGCTGTTTGTCTTTGCCAACCCGCCCATGCAGGCCCCCGACGAGAGCCAGTATTACCTGCGGTGCGATTCCATCAGCCGCGGGCATTTTGACTTTGACGCTTCCCGCGCCTACCCCGACGACGTGGCCGCGCTGTACAACGCTTTCCCCGGCGCGTGGGTCAACGCCCACACCAGCCAGGGCACCATGCGCGACCCGGCCGACCCGGACGGCGCGACGGTGTACACCACCGGGGGATACGCCCTCAAACAGTACGGCGAGGCCGGCGCGGTGCAAAGCGTTGCCGACAGCTTCGCCGCCTATTTCGACACCAAAAATCAGCCGCCCGAGACGCCCGTCACCGAGCCGGTCAGCTTTCTGATCCTGCCGTTTCTGCCCCAGGCGTTGGGCATGGCGCTGGCGCGGCTGCTGGGCTTCGGGGCACTGGGCTGCTTTTATGGCGGGCGCATCGCCAACCTGGCGGCCTACACCGCCCTATGCTGGCTGGCGCTCAAACGCGCCGGGCGCTGGCGCCCGGCCCTGCTTGCCGTGATGCTGCTGCCCCTTTCGCTGTTTCTGGCGGGCAGTCTGAGCTACGACGCCACGCTGCTGGGCTGCTACTACCTGATGGCCGCCCTGCTGGCCCGCACCGAGTGGGACACCCCCACCGCGGCCGTCTATCTGGCGGCCTGCGTCTTTGTCAATGTGGCGAAACCGTACCTGAATCTTTTGTGGGTGTTTCTGCCCCTGGCGCTGCCCAAAACAACGTTTCGGGCAAAGGGCCGCTGCTGGATGTGGCTGGCGGCCATGCTGGCCGGTTCGCTGGCGGCCACCATGCTGGTGGAATGGTACGGCACAGCCTTCCGGTTCAACTACCCGGTCATCGAGCGTATGGGCGGCGAGGACGTGAACCAGATGGCCCAGCTGCTGTTTATCCTCAAAAATCCGCTGCGGTTTGTGGCGGTGCTGGCGGGCACCCTGTACGAAAATGACTTTTTCATCGGCCAGTTGGGCCTGTTCGGCTGGAAAGACCTTCCGGTGAACCTGCTGAACCTGACCGGCCCGGTGATGCTCTGCCTGGGGGCGGCGCTGTCCGCCGGAGGAGACGGGCCGCTCTGCCCGCGCACCCGCCGTGGCACGGCTGCGTTCTGCCTGCTGTACGGCGTGGGCGCCATGACGGCGATGTACATTACCTACACGCCGGTGTCCATGGTGCGCATTGTGGGGCTGCAGGCGCGGTATTTCCTGCCGGTGTGGCTGCTGTGCCTGACGCTGCTGGCCGACGCCGCCCGCCGTGTGCTGCGCCCTGCGCTGAGCGCCGCCCGGGGCGAGACGCTGGCGCTGCGGGTGTTTGCGCCCTACGCGGCGCTGGGCGCGGTGCTGCTGTTCCAGCATTACTGGGTGGGGCCGGTGTTTACCATTCTGAACTGACAATCAAAGGAGGCGTGAGCCATGAGTGTGACCGGCGGGGTGCTGATCCTGGCGCTGGTGTGTGCCTTTTGCCTGGCACTGTCGGCCGTGACCGACCTGGACGCCGCCGCGCTGCCGCTGCCGGTGCTGTCCGGCTGCGTGGTGGTGCTGCTGCTGGCCGGGTATGCGGGCTTTCTGCGCCCCGGGCTCTGGTGCCTGTACGGCGTGCTGTCCGGCGGCGCGGCGCTGCTGGGTTGGCATGCCGGCAAAGAAAAAATCCGCCGGGCAGCCGGCAGCGCGGGCCTGTGGTTCTTTGCGGCAGCGGGCGCCTTTTCTGGGTGCTGTTTGCCGTCTACCAGCCGATGTTCACCCAGTGGGACGAGTTTACCTTCTGGGGCGTGGCCGCCAAGATCCTGAAAGACCAGAACATGCTCTACTGCGCCGCGCCCGGCAACCTGGCCGCGCGGGCGGGCATGCCCGGCCTTGCGCTGCTGAGCTATTTTTTTCAGGGCTGCTCCGGCACTTTCAGCGAGTGGCAGTGCCTGGCCGCCTACGACATCTTTTTTATGGCCTGCCTTTCGGCCGCGTCGGCGCTGCCCCAAAAGCGCTGGCAGTGCAGCCTGACGCTGCTGGGCTGCGGCGTGCTGCTGCCCTTTTTCTTTAACGCGTACGAGCCGGGCGCCGTCAGCACGGTGTACTGCAACGCCATGGCCGACACGGCGCTGGCGTTGCAGTTCGGCGGTGTGCTGTGCCTGTGGCAGGCGGTGCGCGGGCGCAGGGGCGCCCTGGTGCTGGCCGGCCTGGTGCTGGCCATGCTGACCGCCACCAAGGATATGGGCTTTGCCTACGCCCTCATTGCGGTGTTTGTGATTTTCTGTGGCGAGCTGTGCGCGGCGCGCTGGCAGACCCCCGGCCGCGGCAAAACCTTCGCCGCCGCGGCGGGCAGGGCGGCGGCGCTGTGCTTGCCGGTGCTGGCGGTGTTCGTGAGCTGGAGCCGCTACTACGGCGCCGTCACCAGCGCGGCCAAGGAATCGGTGGGCAGTGCGGGGCTGAGCTACGGCGCCATTCTGACCGGCGGGCTTGCCCAGCTGCTGGGCGTTGGCCGCACCGAGTATTTTGCCCGGCTGATGGGCCTGATGGGCCGCGCCTTTTTTGACCGGGCGGTGTGCCTGCTGGGCAGCGGCGCCATGGCGCTGGCCGTCATCACGCTGACGGCTGCGCTGGCCTTTGCGCTCAGCGAAAAAGGCCCCGCCCGCCGCACGGTGGCGGGCACTTACGCGGCGCTGGCCGTGTGTTTTGCCGCGTTTTATGTGTTCCATCTGATTTTGTACTACTACAATTTCGCCGAGACCGAGGCGCTGCAGCTCAAGGATTACGACCGCTACATCGGCCCCTATTACCAGGGCTGGATGGTGGTCATGCTGTGCCTGCTGGGGCGCGCGGCGTCGCCGGTGCGGGACGGGCAGCGCGGCGCGGTGCGCCGCCGCCTGGCCGCAGCGGCGCTGGGCTGCGCGGCGGTGTGCTTTGGCGCGGTGTTTGCCTGGCGCAAACCGGCGTCCGGCTTCTGGCAGGACAGGAGTTGCCTGTATGAGACGCGGCGCGAGGTGCAGGAACGCGCCGGGCGGGCCAACCGGGTGCTGACCTGGGAGGATGACATTCTGATCATCAGCCAGGGCGACGACTCCACCCGGTGGTACTACTATAACTATGCGCTGAACGCCAACGTGCTGGGCTGGTTCGGCGGCGACAGCGTGGCCAGCCGCTGGGAGTCGGAGTTTGCCAACCTGGTGGAGAGCCTCAACTGGAAGCTGTACCCCCAGCAGGCGGTGTGTACCCCCGCAATGCTGGTGGATTATGTGCGGGAGAAGGACTGTGAGTATCTGCTCATCGACCGGGCGGACGACTACCTGGAACGCTGCTTCAGCCCGCTGTTTGAGGGCGGTCTGACCGCGGGAATGGACGCGGTCTTGTACCGCGTGGAGGACGACGGCACCGACCTTCGGTTTGTGCCGGTGACGGAAAGCGGGGCGGAATGATGCGCGATACAAAAAAACTGTTCCGCCTTTGCTACGCGCTGGCTGCGGCGCTGTGGCTGGCCTGGTGCCTGGCGGGGTGCGGCGTGATGCTGTGGCACAAAGCGGGCGGCGATATGCCCCGCAAAACGCTGGCCGGCGACGATCTGCGGTACGAAAGCTTTGTGGATTACGCCGACCTGGAATGGGACACGCCCCCCGACGACGATCCCCGGTGGTACCTTTCCACCGACAACGACCCTAAAATCTACTGGGACGGCAGCGGCTACATCGAGACGGTGCGCCTGCTGGCCAAACACCGCTACCCGGCGGGCAGTGTGGTGCTGTACTATCTGCTGCCCGGCCAGACCGATTACAGCGAGGCGCAGAAGGTCTACGCCCGCGTGACCGGCGACGGGGAATACACCTTCGACCTGGGCGGCAGGACGGTGGCCGGGCTGCGCATCGATCCGGACAGCGCCGGCGGCGTACCCACGCTGTTTGACGGCGTGGTGCTCAACCCGGACGAACCGTGGTACCTGCGTTTTTGGCCGGACGGCGGGCAGTGGCTGCTGCTGCTGGGCGGCCCCGCGCTGGCGGCCGCGCTGCTGAAAACCTTCGCCGGGCTGTTCGGCAAAGGGGAGTGTGACCCGGCAGACGCCTGAAGCGCCCTGCGGCGCCCGGGCGGTACGCCCAAACAAAAGGAGCTTGCAATGATCGAACTGCTTGGTGTGCTGGCGGCGCTGGGGGCGCTGTTTCTGCTGTGCGCGTTCTTTACCCTCAAATGCCGCATCCACAGCGCGCTGGCCCCACTGACCGCGCTGGGCATTGTCGCCTCCTGGCTGACGGTGTGCGGCGTGGCGGACATGCTGCTGGCGGGCGCATGGGTGCTGTACGCCGCCTGCCTGGCACTGGGCGTGTGGGCGCTGGTGCCCGCGCGGGGCGAAAAGCCCGACGTCCGCGCGCTGTTTTCCCCCGGCTCGGTGCTGTTCTGGGGCGGATGCCTGGCGTTTGCCGTCTATTTTTTCATCCGGCAGCCGATGGCCACCGATTTTGACGAGATGAGTTTCTGGGCCACGGCGGCCATGCTGACCAAAACCGACAACCGGCTGTACACTTCGGCGGTGCTGGGCACGCCCTGGCCGGCCACCCAGAACCCCGGTTTGCCGCTGCTGAGTTATTTCTTTCAGTTTTTCGGCACCTATGCCGACTGGAAGCTCTACCTTGCCTGTGACGCGCTGGCCTTTGCGGTGTACGCGGCGGTGCTGGGCGGCGTGCAGTGGAAGCAGTACCGGCTGGCGGTGCCGCTGGCCGCTGCCTGCTGGTGCGCGCCGTGGTTTTTGACGGTGTACAACCACACCGTATATCTGGACCACACGTACATGACCGCTTACGGCGATGTACCCGCCGGGCTGGCGCTGGGCGGGGCGGTGGCGCTGTGGATCTTTTTGCGGCGCACCGGCGGGCCGAAATGGGCGGTGCTGCCGGTACTGGCGCTGTGCGCCAACATCAAATCCAACACCTTTGTGCTGGCGCTGGTGGCGGCGGGGCTGGTGGCCGTGGACGGCTGGCTGTTCCCCGACGAAACGCCCTTCCGCAGCGGCCTTTTGCGCCGCACGGGCTTTTCGGCGCTGTGCATGGCGGTGCCACTGGCTATGTCCCGCCTGTGGTCGGCCCACATTGCGGGGGTGGTGCGCGCCAACGCCGAGGCGGGCGGTACCGGCGCCACCAGCGAGGATCCCATGACGGTGGCGGTGTACGGGATCCGCATGCTGCTGGGGCTGGATGTGCCGGAATTTTACGAGAGCCGCCGCAGCCAGTTTTACACCGCCATGGCGGACATGGGCCGCCAGTTCTGGACTTCCGACGGCCGTATGAGCATGATCGGCCAGGGCTGCATGGTGGCGGCCTTTGTGCTGTGCCTGTTCTTCGGCGCATGGCTGGTGGGCGGGCAGCGCAAGCTGCGCCTGCGCACCGCCGTCACCGCCGCGCTGAGCGTCGTATGCTTTGCGGGCTACAACCTGATGCTGGCGCTGAGCTACGGGTTTATCTTCAAGCCCTTCCAGGCGGAGAGTCTGGCCGACTACAACCGCTATATTTACAGCTATTACATCGGATGGTTCCTGATAGCGCTGGCTTTTGTGTCGCTCGCATTGCAGCCGGGCGCCGAGACGGTGCGCGAAGCCGGCGGGGACGGCCCGCGGCTTCGCAGAACGGCGGTGCGCCCGCGGCTGGCATTGCTGGGCGAGGGCGCGGTTCTGCTGATCGCCGCCGCCATGCTGGCGCGCACCAACCAGATGGTCCTGCCCCAGCTTTCGGTGCTGGGCTTTTCGGACAGTGCGTTCGCCGACCGCCGCCACCAGCAGCAATGCGCCGCCCAGGTGAAGGAATACCTGACGGAGGACGACCGCATTTTTTATGTCTATCAGGGCGACAACGGGCTGAAATGGTTCTCGGCCACCTATGATTTTTACCCCACCGTGGTGGACAAATCCGGCGACGATACCTACAACTGCGGCGGCACCTTCGGCCTGCCGGAGCTTTGGCCCGCCGAGGAGGGCGACCGCAACTATTACTACCGCCCCTTCACCGTGGAAGGCTTTGACGCCGCCGTGCGGGACAGCGGCTGCACCGTGCTGTACCTGGACGCCGTGGACGACATCTTTGTGCAGAGCTACGCCGGACTGTTCACCGACGGGCTGGCGGCGGCGCTGTCCGGCGAGACGGTGCTGTACCGTGTGACCGACGAAGGGTTTGCGCCCGTTGCGATGGAGGCGCCGCTGTGATGCTGAAAAAACTGCAAAAATTTATGCACCGAAAGGCCGCGCTGCCGGTGCTGTGCTATCTTCTGGCGGCGGCGGTGTGGCTGGCGGGGGCGGCGTTCCGCTTTGGCGCGGACGCGCTGGGCCGTGCCGGCGGGGCGCTGGCGGAGCAGACGCTGGCCGCCTCGGCGTTTCAGCTGGCCGACCTGACCCCGGCCGGGGCGGGGGAGAACGGCGCCGAGGTGCTGGTTACTTCCAGCGCCGACCCGCAGATGATTCTGGAACCGGTGGCCGGCGCCATCGAGGGCAGCGTGGTGCGCACGCTGCGGCTGTACTGCACCTTTGACACCGACCCGCGGGAAATGTGCCTGTATTACACCACCGCCGCCGGGCAGCCCTACAGCCAGGACCGCCGGGTGTTCCCGGTGCAGCAAGCGGACGGCAGTTACCTGTTTACGCTGCCCCGCGGCCGCATCGAAGCGCTGCGCCTGGATCCGTGCAGCCCAGACGAAAACCGGACGGTGACGCTGGCCGTGCAAAAGATCGTGCTGAACACGCCGGTGGGCGCGGCGGGGTACTTTCTGCCCAGCTGGTACCAGGCCTTCTGCCTGGTTCTGTACCCGGCGCTGGCGGCTGCCGCGCTCAGCTGGCTGGCCCGCGTGGCGCACACGCTGGCACTGCGCCGCAAAAAGGCTTGATCATGGCGCAAAAAATCCCCCGTATGAAACCATGCGGGGGATTTTTCGTCATTCCGATGCGCGGGTCACTGCGTCCGGCCGTCCTTCATCTCGAACCAGAAGGTGGTACCCTTGCCCAACGCGCTGTTGACGCCGAAGGGAAAGCCGTGCAGCTGCAGGATCGCTTTGGTGATGGAAAGCCCCAGCCCGGTGCCCGTCTTGCCCGAGTCGGCCCGGGCGCGGTAATACCGGTCGAAAATGTGGGGCAGCTCCTCCGGCGGAATGCCGGGGCCGTGATCCTCCACCTCCACCCGGCAGCCGCCCGCCACCGGGATGGCCCGCAGGATGAACACGCCGTCCGCGCCCATGTGGTGGGTGGCGTTGCCCAGCAGGTTGTGCAGCACGCGCTCCATCATATCCGGGTCGGCAGTGACGGGGCATTCCCGGTCGGCTTCCAGCTTCAGCTGCCAATGGTTCCGGTCACACAGCGCATCGTAGCGGCCCGCCACCTCAAAGCAAAGCTGGCTCATATCGAACTGTACCAGATTGGGCTTTTCCGCGCCGGAGGAAACCTTGCTCAGTTCCATCACGCTGTTCACCAGCCCCGAAAGGCGGTCGGTCTCGTCCACAATGATGTTGCACTGCTCGGTGCGCTTTTCGGCGTCGCTGCCGGTGATGTCCCGCACCGTCTCGGCGTAGCCCTTGATGAGCGTCAGCGGCGTGCGCAGATCGTGGCTTACGTTGGCCAGCAGATCCTTTTCCAGCTGGGCCGAGCGCTTGACCTCCGCCGCCATGTGGTTGAATTCCCGGCCCAGCAGACCCAGCTCGTCCTGACGGTCGGCGTTTACCTGCACGTCGTAGTTGCCGTCCGCAATCTCCCGTGCGCCTTCCGACAGCTCCCGCAGCGGCCGGGTGAACCATTTGCTGAACAGCAGCGACGCCAGCAGATCCAGCACCAGCAGCACCAGCGCGATCATGGGGAGCAGACTGTTCAGCACCACCACGGCGGTGTCGATCTGCGCCAGGCTGGCTGATACGATCACCGAATAGGCGCCGTCGGCGGTGGTGCGCCCCACCACCATCTGCCGTGTGCCGCCCGACTCCACAATATCATACAGGCTGCCCTGGGCGAACACCGTCTGGCGCAGCCGCACTACCGTCGGGGTGTCCTGCACATAGGCGCTGCCGGAATTAAAGCTGCCCACGCTCTTGTGCAGCACGCAGGGGTACAGCCCCTCCCGGCACTGAATGCCCCGGTAGGTGGTATCCGCAATGTCCACACACACGCCGTCCAGGTTCAGCTCGCCCTGGTTGATGGCGTCGTTCAGCCCGCTCCAGAATTCCGTATTCAGTTCCAGTCCGTACCAGTTGCGGCTGGAAATGGGCGCGTCGCTGGCGTCGATGCGCGCCAGAATGCCGGTTAGCCGGTTTTCCAGCATGGAGCGGATGTGACGGTTGTACTGGGGCTGCAAAAAGTAGGTGATCAGCCCGCCCAGAAGCGACAGCGTCAGCAGGGTGATGCAGCTTAAAAATACCATCAGCTGCCCGCGCACGCCCAGCATGCCGCCGAACACGCCGCGCAGCGACCGGGATCTGCGTTGTTTGCGCAATGCGGCCGCCCCCCGCTCAGACCGCGTCGGGATCGAACTTATATCCGATCCCCCATACGGTTACAATATAGCTGCGGCAGCGTCCCAGATGGCTGCGCAGCATCTTCACATGGGTGTCTACGGTGCGGTCCTCGCCGTAATAGTCGTAGTTCCACACCTTCTGCAAAATTTTTTCCCGCGAGAGGGCGATGCCCTTGTTGGACGCCAGAAACACCAGAAGGTCAAATTCCTTCGGCGTCAGCGACACTTCCTCGCCCGCCACCTTGACGCAGTGGCTGGCCGTGTCGATGTACAAATCGCCGAAGCTGTACACCGAGCCGGACTGCGCCGTTTTGGGCAGCGTGCGCGCCAGCACCGCCTTGACGCGGGCCACCAGTTCCCGCGGGGAGAAGGGCTTGACCACATAATCGTCGGCGCCGCCTTCCAGCCCGGCCAGCTTGTCGTACTCCTCGCTGCGGGCGGTCAGCATGATGACCGGCGTCATGATACGGCGGGTGCGCATCTCCTTCAGGCAGGTCATGCCGTCCATAAAGGGCATCATGATATCCAGAATCACCAGGTCGATGCCGCCCTGACTCAGTACCGACAGCGCTGCGGCGCCGTCGCCTGCTTCCTCGCAGGTGAATCCGGCGAATTGAAGATGCTCGCGGATCAGGTCGCGGATGCGCGGCTCGTCGTCTACGATCAAAATTTTCGCCATAGTTATCCCTCCAAATCCTTTTGCGTCAACGCTCTTATGATACCATAATACCGAACGGGTATGGCGTTTTTGTGAAAGGTTTTTTAATTTTATTTTCACAAAGTTGTGCTAAAACAAAGGCAGATACCCCGTACTTGTATACAGAACGGGAAAGGAGAAGAATGGAATGGTAGTTCAACTGCTTGCGGCTGCGGGGGTGGCGGCAGCGATGCCCTGGGCGGCGTGGTGGTGTATCCGCCCCGGCGCCAGCAGCGCCGGCCAGCGCAGCCCCTTTGTGGCGCGCAGCTTTGCCCACCGGGGGCTGTTTGACCCCGAGCGCGCCCTGCCGGAAAACAGCCTGCCCGCCTTTGCGGCGGCGGCCGAAGCAGGCTACGGCATCGAGCTGGACGTGCAGTGCACCGCCGACGGCCAGGTGGTGGTGTTCCATGACGCGGCGCTGGAGCGCATGACCGGCGCGCCCGGCCGGGTGCGCGAGCACACCTGGGCCGAGCTCCGTGCGCTGCATCTGGGAAACACCGGCTGCCGCATTCCGCTGCTGAGCGAGGTGCTGGCGCTGGTGGCGGGCCGTGTGCCGCTGATCGTAGAGGTAAAAAGCGAATACCGCCTGGGCGGGCGGTATGTGGACTGCCTGTGCGGGGCGGTCATGGGGGTGCTGCGCCCCTATGCGGGCGCCTACTGTGTGGAAAGCTTCGACCCCCGGGTGCTGCAATGGCTGCGCCGCCACGAGCCGGGGGTGCTGCGCGGCCAGCTGGCCGACTGTACCGACGAATACCGCCGCAACGGCGCGCTGTGGCTGCCGGCGTTTGCGCTGTCCCACTGCGCGGGCAATTTCCTGGGCCGGCCGCAGTTCATCGCCTGGTGCCCGGCGCGGCGCAACGGGGCCATCCGGCACATTGCGCGCATGGGCGCCATGATGGTGTACTGGACGGCGCTGCCCGGCGACGATGCCGAGGCCCTGCAGCGGGAGAACGACGCCGTCATCTTCCAGGGATACCGCCCCGCCGCGACCTGGAAGAAAACCTAGCGGCTGACCCAACCCGCATAATCCGCCGCCCCCGCGCATACCGTTTGGTGAACAATCGGGTGCAGAGGGGGCGGCTTTATGTTTCTGTTTACCGTTACCAAGCCTGCCGTGCGGCAGATGGGCGCGCTGGTAGTGTG
>JBJEYG010000024.1:0-2699 GCA_051886555.1 Gemmiger sp. | reverse complement strand
ATGGCAACGCTGCTGTTTGCATGGCCCTGGCTGCGGCGGCGGGCGGTCTCCTGCTGGGTGGCGAACAGCAGCGCCAGCACAAACTCGCGCTTTTTGTTCAGTGTGTCGCACAGGTAGATATCGGTGTAGGTGGTGCCCAATGTGCGCATCACGCTTTCCAGCTGGACGCCGTAGCGCAGCCCCCACAGCGACAGGTGAAACAGCACTGACAGGCACAGCCGGTCAACATACTGATATTCCTGCACCGGACCGTTGCCGAAGGAAGCGAATACACGGTTCACCTCCGCCCGGATGGCGTCATAATCCTGGGCAAGCAGGCATTTGTCGATCAGGTCCACATCAAAGTACGCGGCCTGCTCCGGGCGGTCGGCGGCAAGCTGCCGGAACTGATACACACTCTCCCGGCCATAAAAGATATTCTGTTTAGCGCTGCATACCGCCTGCTCATAGGCCTGGGGCAGCATGCCCGGCTCGGTACACAGGTTGCTGATGCCCGCCGACACGGTAAACTCCCGCAGACCGCGCACCTGGCGTTGGACAGAAGCCACATGGGCGCGCACTTCGTCCGCTTCAATCTCCCGCTGGGCGCTGTACAACCCTACCGGGACGCAGTCCGGCGTGAGAAAAAACAGAGCGCTCAGTTCGTCGCCGGGCTGAGGCAACGCGCACAGCAGCTCGGTCAGACGGCAGCAGAGCCGGTGCAGGTCGGGACCTTCGTCGGCGGCACGGTCATCGACGGTAAATACTACCACCACAGCGTTGTCCAGATCAATACCCCGCTCGTTCAAAAGCGGCAGAAACCGCTCGGTGTCACGGGGGGATGCGCAATCCTTTAAAAGCTGGCTCAGCCAGTCGTCAAAATGGCGTCGCTCGCTCTCGTTCAGTTCCGCACGCCGGGCGCGTTCCCGGTCCATGGTTTCCTTCAGGCGCCGGAAGGTCTGTTCAAATTCATCGGTGTCTGTCGGCTTGAGCAGGTATTCCGTCACTTTGTTCTTGATGGACATGTTCAGATACTCAAAATCGCTGTAACCGCTCAGCACAACGATTTTGGTATTCGGGTAGTCCCGGTTCAGCCGCTGCATCAGCTCCAGCCCGTTCACGCCGGGCATCCGGATGTCCGAAAGCACCACATCCGGTCTGCACTGCTCCATACAATCCAGAACTTCCTGCCCGTTTGCGCACAGTGCGCATACCTCATAACCCAGCGCTGCCCAGGGAATGCTCTGGGCAATGCCGCTGCGGATGCTCTCCTCGTCATCCGCGATCAAAAGCCGGTACATTTTTGATTCCTCCGCTCCGGGCGTTTCCGCAAATCTGCCCGAATCATATTTTAAAACAGTATACGCGATTGCCGGATTTTGGGCAAGTGCCGTCCGGTTTTCCACCGCTCGAAAATCAAGAATCGCCGATAAACTGCAAATTTTGCCGATTCTTCGGCGCGGAAAAAACAAAAATCCGTCCGGCCCAACAGGACCGGACGGATGCAAAAACGGATACGGGGATCAGCGCAGCAGGTTATTTCCCGCTGCGTTTGCGGCGGATACCGATGACGGCGAGACCCAGACCGGAAAGTGCCGCCAGCGCGATGAGCAGCGCAATGGGCGCGTTGTCTCCGGTTGCGGGGATCGCCGGCGTGGTGGGAGCGGGAACGGTTGCCGGTGCGGATGTACCGGAACCGGCGCTCTGGCCGGGCTTCTGAGACGGTGCAGGCGTGGGCTTGGCGTCACCCTGCCTGGCGCCGGTATACAGTGCATAGCAGGAGAAATGGTCGGTCACAAAGGTCACAATGCCCGACCCGGCGTCGTAAGCCGAGTCCAGGAGAATGGCGCTGCCATCCTCCGCCAGATAGCGGACATAGACCGTTTCGTTTTCGCCCACGGAATCCTTGTAGCAGACGCGGATGGTCACCGGGCCGCCCAGTTCGTGCAGCTCGACGGAGCCGCTGTCGTATTTTACCAGCAGCGCAACATCCACCACAAGAGCGTCGGCGGTCAGTTCTTCCAAAGCTTCCTTTTGCGCGTCGTTCAACTTGCTGTCCTGCGCGGAAGCCGTGTTGACCAGCAGGGAAACGGAGTAGCCTTCCTGCCCGGCGGCCAGGGCAACGGTCTCCAGTACCGAGCCGCTCAGCGTAATGGAAACATTGCCTCCTTCGACAGTCAGTTCGGTGACGGTTTCACTCTCCAGAACAGCGTCGATCAGTTCGCCCGGCAGCGTGATTTGCTGCAGGTCCTCCACATCGCTTACATCCACTGTCAGGGAAGTGTCGGCGCCGCTGACGATCTCCTTCGCTTCTTCGCCGCTGACCTCGATCTTCACTTCGCCGTCTTCGGCGGTGATGGGAACCTCCACGCCGCCCACAATGGCCTTGCGGGGAACAGACAGCGTCACAACGGCGGAAGCGCCCGCAGCGCCGGAGGTGTTGACGGTGATGGTCACGCCGTCGGTATCGGCGACCGCCTCAATGCGGCCGTCCGCCCCGATGACGGAAAGGCCTTCGCCGGAAAGACGCAGACGGACAGCGCTCTGCTTCTGGGTCGGATCGGATACACCGACGGTCAGAGTGCCGTTGCGCACCGAAGTGGTAACAGAGGCGGGGCCTTCGGCGCGGATGGAGGTGAAGGCGCTGCCGTCCGGCAGATTGACTTCGCCGCTCTGCCAGAAATTGAAGCCTGCGGCGCCCTGGCTGGTGTCGGCGGCTG
>JBJEYG010000023.1:0-11880 GCA_051886555.1 Gemmiger sp. | reverse complement strand
TGCACGGTTGTTTGGAATTCTTTGAGGAGGCTTCTTATGCAACAATCGGTTCTTTGGCTCAGTATTCTGATGTCCGGGCTGAGCGTCCTGATCGCCATCGGTGTTCCCATTGCACTGACCGTCTGGTGTTCACGCAGGCACAAGGGCGCGTTCCATGCAGTACTGGTCGGTCTGGCGTGCTTTTTTCTTGGCGCGCTGGTATTGGAACAGTTCTGCCATACGTTGGTGTTCACACTGATTCCGAACATCCGTCAGATGCCGGTGCTTTACTGCATTTACGGTTGCCTGGCTGCCGGCCTGTTTGAGGAGACAGCCCGCCTGATCGGTCTGCGCATTCTGTGCAAGAGCGACAACGCCCCGATGATCGGTTTTGCCTACGGTGTAGGTCACGGCGGCTTTGAGGCGCTGTACATTGGCTTTGCAGGCCTGCTGAGCAACCTGCTGACGCTGCTGATGATGTACACCGGCCAAGCGGACCAGATGCTTTCCTCCCTTTCGGGCGAACAGCTGGCGACTGCACAGGCCCAGCTGGATGCTCTGTCCGCCACAACCCCCATCGCCTTTCTTGCGGGCGGCGTGGAACGGCTGATCGCCATCTGTTTCCACCTTGCCATGTCCATGCTGATCTGGATGGTGGTCACCAAACGCCTGCCCGCCTGGGGCTACGCGCTGGCAGTCGCGCTGCACGCACTGTGCGATGTATTTGCCATGCTGTATCAAACCGGCTACCTTACCAACGTGTGGGCAGTGGAAGGGCTGACCTTCCTGTACACTGCAGTGGTGTGCTGCGGTGTATTCCGTGTACTGAAAGAAAAGGGCGCGGCTTTGCCAATCCGGTCCTGAACGCCCCCGCATCGACAAACGTCCCCGGCTTGCAGGGCTGCCTGCCGCCGGGGACGCTTGTTTTCAGATGAAATATTCCACCGTATCCTCTGCTGTCAGCCGGGTGGTTTCGTTGAACAGCAGGACCGCTTCGCGGCTGTCCTGCGGACCAAAGGCGTAAGGAGCGCGGCTTTCCCGCTCGAGATAATGCGCCGGGATGATCCGGTTGTAGGCGGCGGGATGGTCGCTTACCATTTCCAGGTTGGGGTCTGCGAAAGGCCCGGCCCGGTAATAGGGATCAAACAGCAAGACCCTGTTTTCCCGAACGCCGGTCAGCAACACATAATGTCCGCCGTCCAGATCCACCAGCGCCACCACGGCGCCGCCCCTGTGGAGCGTGTCCAGAACGGGGCCGTTCTGGCTCAGATCCACTTCCCTGCCGCTCAGATACCGGCTGCCTACCGGCAGCCGCCCTGCCCGGCCAAATCCGTTGAGCCAGTTGCTCAGAAACATCATGGCCATGCCGGAAGTCCCCCGTTTGCCGCTGACACCATCCGGGCCGTAGCTGTCCAGGCAATACAGCATCACGTTCCGCACCAGCTCCGGCGGCAGTTCAGCGCGGTGAAACAGAAAGCTGACTCCGTTGAGCAGCGAAGTCGGCCCGCAGTCGTATTCCGTCATCTGGTAACGCAGCGGATTGTCCATGGCTGTCCGCCCCTCTTTCCGGGCGTTCAGCCCTTTTTCTCGTGGATGAACCGGATGAATTCCTGTACCGCATCGGTCGTCTGCGCCTTTGCGGTATACATCTGGTTTCCCATCGCGCCGGAAAGGATCTCCGGCATACGCTCACACATAACCATCTGTGCACCGTACCGTGTCAGGATCTCCTCATGTGTATGCGCATAGCTGTAACAGTCACGCCGGCTGGCATAAACACAGTAATGTGCCTCGCCGCCGGCCGGCATCAGACGGGCGTCCCGGGTGACCATATCGGCCCAGATCTGGTAGACATCGGTACTGTGCGCATAATTCATCATATCCGGCGTGTAGCCGCCCGCCGGGCGCATATTCACTTCCAGACCGACGAAATCGCCCACTTTTCCCAGTCCCGGCCGGGCTTTGGTCAGCCGGAAAAATTCCAGATGCACAAACCGGCTGACCACGCCGAAAGCTTTCACCGTAGCACGGCCCGCGCGGCGCAGCGCAGACGGTACCTCCTTATCCACATAGTAGGAGAGATCCAGCTTTTGATTGACAATATCCATGATGGACGGCGGCCACACCGTCATGGACTCAAACAACGGTTCGCCTCGGGAATCCACAATGGCGTCGTAAGAGCAGATGTCCCCGGTGACAAATTCCTCCAGCACATAAGGTACGGCGGGCGGCTGGGCGAAAAAACGTTCCAGTCCGGCAGGATCTTCCAGCTTAAAGGTGGCCGCAGCCCCTACCCCCACGTCGGGTTTGGCGATCAGCGGATAGCCCACCTGTTCGGCAAACGCTTGTGCCGCAGCGCGGCTGGTGATTTTATGGCAGCGCGCGGTGGGCACCCCTGCGACGGCGTACCCGGATTTCATGGATGATTTGCTCTGAAACAGGTGGACGGTATCGGGATGAGCGCCGGTGGTAATGTGAAAATCCTGGCGCAGGCGGGCGTCCTGCGCCAACCAGTACTCATTGTTGGATTCCAGCCAGTCGATCTTGCCATATTTGAAGGCAAAAAACGCCACCGCGCGGTAAACAGCGTCATAATCCTCCAGCGTATCTACCTTATAATATTCCGTCAGTGCTGCTTTCAGCGAAGCGTCCAGCGAGTCGTAAGGCGCGTCGCCGATGCCCAGTACATTGACGCCGTTGCGGTGCAGACGGTCGCAAAAGTTCCAGTAGGTGTGCGGAAACTGCGGAGAGACAAAAACAAAATTCATATTCCTCCTCCTTTTCCCCGCGTGCCGCCTGCGCGCGGAGTGTGGGCGGGAAAACCGGAAATTATTTTCCAATCTTCCTACTATTTTACTAGGAATATAGCATTCTTTTTTCCGCCTGTCAAGCGGAAAAGCCTCTCCGCCCGGCAGGCGGGCAAAAAGATCCTTATAACAGCGGCAACAGCAGCTGCTCCACCACCAGCACCGCCGCGCAGGCCCCCGCAGCCACCGTAACAAGGCTGCGCCCCAAGAAAGCCAGCACCAGCGCTGCCGCCACACCGGCCGCCGCGCTCCACACGCTTTGCGTTGCAAAGAAAATAGCGGGAAAGGTCATGGCGCTCAGGCAGGCGTAGGGCACATAATATAGAAAGGAGCGCACCCACCGGTTGCGGATCCTTTGGCGGAACAGCGTCAACGGCAGCGCGCGGATCAGGTAAGTGACCAGTGCCATCGCCAGAATAAACAGCCAGATCCTCATGCGTCCTCACCTCCCTCGACGGGGTGCAGCCAGGCCATCACGGCCGAAGCGATCACCGTGCACAGGATGATGGAGATGCCGGTGGACACCCTGACCACATACAGCACACAACTGAGGGCAACCGCCAGCAGCGAAGCCGCCAGTACCGGCCGGGCACGCCGGGCTGCCGGCACCACCACGGCAATAAACATTCCGTACAGAGCCACCCCCAGCGCGCTGGTCAGCGCGGCAGGCAGCAGACTGCCCGCAACGGCGCCGGTGGCGGTGCCTGCCGTCCACCCCAGTATAGGCAGGAGTTGAAGGCCCACCATATAGGGGAAGCTCACACTGCCCGCGTGGCTCATGGCAACGGCAAAGATCTCGTCTGTATTGGCAAAGGCAATGACCAGCCGCTGCCAGAGCGTCGTCCCCTCCGCCAGTTTCTGCGAGAGCGAAAGGCTCATCAGTGCATAGCGCAGATTGATGATCAGCTGGGTCAACACAAGTTCCGCCAGCATGCCGCCTGCCGCAAGGATCTGCAGCCCCGCAAACTGACCGGCGCTGGTCATGTTGGTCAGGCTGGTCAGCGCCGCCTGCAGTACGCTCATCCCGCCCTGCACCGCCAAAATGCCAAAGCTGAAACTGACTGCGAAATAGCCTGCCATAATGGCCACGCCGTCCCGCAGACCGTGCAAAAAGTCGTTTTTCATATTTCTTCCACCAGATTTCCCAAAATACACCAGGGGTATTATACCATGTCGGCGCACAGGCAACAATGGGGTTGCAAAAAACAACGGTTGATTTCGGATAAACCCTGTTCTATAATCGGTTATAGAAGAAAGGAGCACGCTGAGATGTTGGTTTCTACAAAAGGGCGCTACGCGCTGCGGATAATGATCGACTTGGCAGAGCACAGCAACGGCGGCTACACCCCTTTGAAAGAGGTGGCCGATCGGCAGGAAATTTCGGAAAAATATCTGGAAAATATTGTACAGACGCTGGTCCGGGCCGGATATCTGGAAGGTCTGCGCGGAAAGGGCGGCGGGTACCGGCTGGCGAATCCGCCGGAAGATTACACGGTGGGCGCGCTGCTGCGCCTGACGGAGGGTACCCTGGCGCCGGTCAACTGCCTGACCGAGGGGGCCGCACCCTGCCCGATGGCCGCCGAGTGCCGCACCCTGCCCATGTGGCAAAAGCTGAATGGAATGATCAGCGAGTATCTGAACAGCGTGACCATCGCCGACCTGATGCGGGATGCTTCCCTTGGCAACGAATACGTGATCTGACCCGGCAGCAGGGAACGGCGTTCATCAAACAGTCCACAGCCACAGCAGTTTGCTCTGCCGTGGCTGTTCCTGTATTCTTTCCGATCGATCCAAAGGGTTCTTTGTCCCCTCCCTGTACAGGGGGTCCCCTGAGCTGGCGCTGATCGACAGCGAAGGCTATGAGCTGAGCTATGACGGTATGTATTTCGGCGCGATTGCCAACACCGACGGCGCGGGCGACTACAGCGGCGAAGTGTCCATCATCGCGACCGAGGAGTGGCTCTACGAGGGCGCGTTCATCTGGCAGTACGACGACGGCGAGGAAGGCTGGACCTATGACGACACGGTCTGGGGCGTGCGCCTGTACAAGCAGGAGGTCGCGGCGCGCTCTGCGAGCGTCGTGCAGTATTCGCTGTTCAATCTACCCGGCCTATGATCAGACCCCGGACGACGGCTTCTCCTTCAATCTGGATCTGGCCGCCGGGCCGGTGAGCGCGACGCGCTTCACCAACACCTATACAAAATTCACTATAAAAAGCAGATCGCAAACACCCCGCAAGACTACAAGAGCTTGCAGGGTGTTTGCGGTGATGCGGGGATCAGGCCGTTTCGTCGGGCGCCTCCCGCCCGCCTGTTTTCAGTGTCTTGACAGCAAATGTAAAATACGCCACATGGAACAGCCATACACACGCCAACACCATTCGCCCGACGGGCACGCGGTGCATCATGATAAAGCCGACGCCCATCAGCAGCGTCACCGTAACCATAATACGCACCTTGGTACGGCGGGTCATGCCCTGCCCCTGCACGTAGCTTTCCAGATTGTCTTTGTACAGCCTGGTTCCGGTGAACCAGGTGTGCAGCCGCTCAGAACTTCTGCCAAAGCAGAAAGCCGCCAGCAGCAGGAAGGGAACGGTGGGCAATACCGGCAGCACCGTTCCCGCACCGCCCAGCGCGGTACTGATACAGCCGGCCACCACATAAAACAGCTTCTTAACTTTCATCACAGTCCTCTCTTTCCGGTGGAATTTGCCGGCGCCCCCCACAGGTTCGCATCCATAGACCGGCAACAGCAAAAAGCACCGCCCAATTACTGGTTTGCTATAACTAACCGTCATAGAATACCATCCCCCGCCCGTTTTGTCAATCGCAGTTCGTGAGGGAATTTCAGGCGGATCCCCACCGTTTTCTTGACAATCTGTCCGCTGTACGTTAAGATGCAAAGTACATCATTTCTTATTTTTCAGGAAAGGGGGCATTTTTTTGCACACGGACAACCGAAAATTTCAGGCGTTCGTCAAAGCGGCGCGTGATTTTGCGCACACCGTCAGCGAGGATAAAGTAACGGTTTACGCGGCACAGGCCTCCTTCTTTGTGATCATCTCAGCGGTGCCGTTTCTGTCGCTGCTTATCTCCATTGTGAGCCTGGTCATCCGCACCGACCTGTCCGGTGTGCTGACTGCTTATCCGCTGTCGGAGGATCTAAGTGAACTGCTCGGCCCCATCATAAAGGATCTGGAGACAGCACCGCAGGTTTCGCTGCTTTCGCTGTCTGCCATTACCGCATTATGGAGCGCCTCCAAAGGCATTTCGGCCATTCGTGCCGGGCTGGAATCCATTTACCACGCCGATGCTCCCAGCGGGTATTTCCTTCAGCGCCTCAAGTCTCTTGTTAATACGTTGATTTTTATTCTGTTAATCCTGTTCACCGTGGTACTGCTGCTGTTCGGGGATTTTTTGTTCGGGCTGTTCCGTAAGCTGCCGCTGCTCGGCCGGCTGACTTCGCTGGATCTCGGCGGGATCTCCCTTCGCTGGCGCACGCCGTTTCTCATTCTGTTCATGTGTGTGGTGTTTACCGCCATGTATGCCAGCACTGCCAAACGTAGCCGCAATGTCCATGGCCTGAAAACCAGCATTCTGCCCCACCTGCCCGGCGCGCTGGTCGCGTCGGTGGGCTGGATCCTGTTCTCCTTCTTCTACTCGCTGTATCTCCGCTATTTCCCCAACGCTTCCTATATTTACGGCAGCCTTGCCGCTTTGTGCCTGATCATGCTCTGGCTGTACTTCTGTATGACCATTTTTCTGCTGGGCGCCGAAGTCAACAAGTTGCTGTTCGGCAAACGGACCGCCTCCCCCGCCGGCTCCGCGGTCGATCTGGCGGAAGGGCTGTCCACCGATTCGCCGTCCGGCAAGCCGCCTTCTGCGGCAGGGCCGGCATCCGAACGGCCCTCTGATCCGGGCGGTAAGGCGCCGCGCTGAATGTATATTTTTTTCAAAATAATACATTCTGTATTTTCTGATCGTACCTTTTCCCGGTCTGCGGCAACAAAGTTCTATCCCGTGGCACGGCCACAAACACAAGTTCTTTGCCCGGCAACCGCATTTTCTGCCCCGCCGCAAACAGGCGATTTTCTTCCATGTGCAAACACGGCCGATTGTGTTAAAATCAAAAACGTTGTGGATGCCGGCGGGAAATCCATGCCGAAGCATCAATATCTTGTGTTTGGAGTGCTGTATTGTGGAGATCGCTTTTCTTTTGCCCGGGCAGGACCGCTGCACCGCCACCAGCAATGGCGTTCGGTATGATTATTGCTCGGAGCGCGGGGAATTTTTCAGCTGCGTGGCCAAGACGCGGGAAGCCGCGCAGGCCCTGTGTGAGGACTGGATGATGCGCCGCGAACGGTACTGATACAATCAGCAAAGGCAGGGGACGGTTTTCCGTCCCCTGCCTTTTCGTTTTGCTCTGCCTGTGCTTGCAGCATCAGGTCATTCGTAAAGGATCAGCGCGATCATTTCAATGGGTTCCTCGCCCACCGCCTCAATGCCGTGGCCTTCCCCCGGCGCAGTGTAGGTAACATCCCCCGCCGTGACGGTAGTCATAACACCGTTGTCATTGTAGCGCCCGGTCCCGCTGAGAATGTAGTAGGTCTCGCTGTCCCCCTTATGGACGTGATAGCCGATGGCTGAACCGGGGTAGACGGTGGTGTGGCCGAACACACGGCCTTTGTTGCACATCTCCTCAGGGCCGTTGAGCAGACTGCGGACGGTGATCTCCCCCACACCGTTAAAGGGCGCCGGTTTCCGGACGACCTGCTTTTCATTGCTTTTACGTACCATACGGTAAACGCTCCTTTCCAACAGCCATCCATGGCAAATTTGCGCAGGAACGGCAATCGATTTCACTTCATTTTGAGCATACCACATTTCACAAAGAATTACAATCTTCAGATTCTCCAATTTTTTCCTTCCGCTTTTGGCGTTTTGCCAAGCCGTTTCGCGGTGCTCCGCCAAGTCACAAAATATTTTCGTACAAATGCACATTTCTGTACGAATCACCCGTTCCTTTGCAGCCCCCGTCGGAAGGCCGCCATCTTTCGGGTCTTGCCGGCGGCCTTTCTTTCCGCACACCGGCGGCATTGGTCCTTTGCCGGAAGTTCCTTCCCGCTGCCGCTGCCTTTTTGTAATCGTTTTCGATTTATTTATCCTTGCCTATATGCTATATCTCCAATTTTTTTGTATTTTATTCGTGCATTTTGTAGAAATCAGTCTAAAGCTGTTGATTTTATGGGCAGCATATGTTATTTTTTAGTTGCAATCGATTGCTAAACAACGTTGCAACTCCTGCGCCGCAAACGCTTTTATCGCGTGCCGCGCGGCATGGCACAACAACGCGGCGGCTTTATCTTGCCCACTGAAGTGGTCCGAGCCGGCCGTCATGATATCAGTCAGGAAAGTGGATCCCGAAGTTTATACCAATCAGAAGAAGGAGAGAAATCAGTTATGTCCAGCAAAAAAACGCTTCGCCAGGTTCTGGAGGAAAGCAAAAAGTGCTTTTTGGTCCCCTGTGTGTACGACTGCGCTTCCAATCACGCAGTGGAAATGTGTGGATTCCCGGTCAGTCTGCTGTCCGGCGGTGAGGTTTCCATCTCGCTGAACGGCGTAATCGATTACGGTTTTACCAACCTGACCGATCTGGAATGGGTGGTAAGCCGTGTTTCCCAGACCAGTTCGATCCCGCTGATCGCCGATATTGAGGATGGGTTCGGCGGCCCGCTGGCTGTCTACCGCGCCGCTAGGCGCCTGGCCGCCGCGGGCGCGGCCGCCATCCAGCTGGAGGACTCGGCCGACATGGAGGAATCCACCAAGATCCTGCCCCGTGACAAATATCTGGCCAAAGTTCGTGCGGCGCTGGACGCCCTGCAGGGAACCGACTGCCTGTTGATCGCGCGCAGCAACGCCAACCCCGAAGATCCCGAACAGATGCGGGAGGGCTGTGAACGGCTGCAGGAGGCCATTGATATCGGCAAGGCCAACGGCCAGTATGTGATCGCCATGATGGTTCTGGTGGGGAACATCCAGCAGGCCGCCGAAATGGCCAAGATCGTAACGGGGCCGAAGATCTTTGCGGATGTACGTGCTTTCAAGGGCGAGGACGGCCACTACCACCCCGCCGTCACCATGGACGAGCTGACGCCGCTGGGCTTTGTGATGTGCAGCAGCCATTACACAATGAAAGCTGCGATGGAGGGCATGCTGGAGCACGGCCTGGCCAATTTCCGCGACCAGAGTGTCGCCTACACCTTCGAGACTGCCCCCGCCTCCGGAGTGGAGAGCTTTTCCTCCTCCGGCCTGTTTGATCCGCAGGCTTACCTGGCGCTGGAAAACAGTTTCACCCACGGCAGTAAGGAATATACCATCGTCGGGCACCAGGTGGAGGATTATCCCGCCGGGTTCGTACGTCCCGACATTAAAGAACGGCTGTAACCGCCGCACACAACAAACAATCAGGAGGTCTTTCCCATGAGTTTGCCTTACATTCTGACGCCGGAGAGCAAGGTTCCCGCAGCCGACCGGCTGCGCGCCATGACCGCCGACGGAAAGGTGCGAATCGTGCCGGAGCTGTACGATTGCATGTCCGCCAAAGCCGCCGAAATGAACGGCTTCGAAGTGATTATGGTATCCAGCGGCGACCTGGCCTGCGCGATGACCGGCATTCCTGATCTTCAGCTGCTGTCTATTGATGATTTTGTCCGTGTCACCGAGCAGATCACCCGCATGACGCCCATGCCGCTGATCATTGACGCGGATGACGGCTTCGGCCTGGGGCGTGCGCTCAACGCACAGTACGGCTGCATGCGCATCATGCAGGCGGGGGCCGCCGGCGTGCTGGTGACCGACACCTCCGAGTTGGGCCGCAAGGGCCAGCTACCGGTGGAGGACGCTTGCCTTCGGTTCCGCGCGGCCCGCGCCGGCCTGGATGCCAACGGGCGCCACGGTTTTCTGATCGCGCGGTGCGACAGCGATCTGGTACACGATTTTGACGCGACCGTCGAGCGCTGCGCCGCTTACATCGACGCCGGAGCCGATATGCTGTGCATTCTGTGGATGCACAAGATCCCCAACCGCGGCCTGAAGCTGGAAATGTGCCGCAAGCTGCGCGATGCACTGAATGCCAAGGGCGCCAAGTACGAGAATTTCCCCATGTGGTACCCCGACCTGTGCGGCAAAGCCCACGACCCGGAGGAAGTCTCGATGCAGGATTTGGCGGAACTGGGCTGCTACAAGTTGGTAGGCATCCATTACAGCGCTCACGCTGCCATGCTGGCCATGCTGGATGTGGGCCGTCATGTAATGGCCGAGCAGACCAACGATTACGTGGATTACCATTTTGATGACACAGGCTACAAGACCTTTACCACCATGAGCATGTTCGGCCTGACCGACGGCAGCTGGGTGGAAGCGGAAAACGCATTTGTGCGGGAGCCGCAGGACTCCATCGCCCAGCGCAACGCCGACTATTTCGTGCGCAAGGATGACGTGCACGATCCCGATCACCTGTGAATGATCGCCGGCACCCGGCCGGCGACGGATAAATACCACACGATCTTAGGAGGAAAACAAAAATGAAAAGGTTCGTCTCACTGACATTGGCAGCCGCGATGGCGCTGTCTCTGGCCGCCTGCGGCGGTTCCAGCAGCACCGCGTCGTCAGACTCCACCGCCGTTTCGTCCACCAGCACGGCGGCATCCAGCACCGCTGAATCCAGCGGCACCGCCTCCAGCGGGGAAACCATCAAGATCGGCGTTCTGACTGACCGCTCCTCCGCCGCAGCAGCTACCGTTACCTGGGCGGAAGCCGGCGGCATTCTGGCGCTGGAGGAAGCCAACGCCGAGGGCGGCCTAAACGGCATCCCCTTTGAGCTGGTCTACCGCGATACCGCCAGCGACTCTGCCAACGTGGCCCAGAAGGCCACCGAACTGGTCAACGAAGGCTGCATCGCCATTCTCGGTCCCAAGTCGGACGGCGAAGCGCCCACCGGCGCCACCTGGGCAGAGGAAAACAAGTTCCCCATGGTCACGCCCTGCACCATGAACACCCGCGTTACGATTGAGAACGCCTCCAAATACATGTTCTCCTGCGGCTTTGTTGCATGGCCCATCGCCAAGATGAACGCCAAGTACGCCGCCGACCAGGGTTACACCAGCGCCTTCTTCATCGGCAACGACGGCGGCGCTTCCGGCGACAGCCGCGACTTCTTCTACCGTGAACTGGGCGACGAGTTCAAGAATCTGGGTTCCAACCAGGTGTCCAGCAACGCCACCGAATTCTCCACCATCATCTCCTCCGTCGTCGGTAAAGACCCCGACGTCATCATCGGCGCGGTCGCCGGCCCCAACTTTGTCTCTCTGGTCAACCAGGGCCAGCAGTTCGGCCTGTGGGATATGTGCGATTACCTGGGCTGGTACACCTGTGACTCCACCAACACTTCTTCTCTGGCGGAAGCCGGCAACTACCCCTACGGCAAGGTGCACGGCGTCGACCTGTGGCCCTTCTGGATGGACGAGATCGAGGGCAACGCTGAGTTCGTTCAGGCCTACTCCGACATCGGCCAGAAGTACTACAACACCGAGATCTACCCCTCCGACATGGGCTACACCTGGTACGTCGGCATCAAGGCCATCATTGAGGCTGCCCGCACCACGCCGGACGACCTGAGCCCCGAGGCTATGACCAACGCGCTGGCCAACGTGCACTTCAGCACCCTGTACGGCGATGACCTGTACTTCCGTGATTTCGACCACGTGATGGCGCATGCCTACTACTACGTCACCGCCGTGGAGGACACCACCGGCAAGTGGGAGATTCCTGTGGGCGATATCTACGCCGTCTATGAGGGCGACGAAATGCTGCCCACCAAGGAGGAAATGGAAGCTTACGCCACCGAAATGGGCTACGAATTCAAAGATCTGAGCGCCTCCTGATCTTTCTGCCGCCCGCTATCCCTGCGCAGAGTTCAGCGGCAGGCAGGTCACGCTGCCTGCCGCATCTTTTTGGAAGTGTAAACAATCGACAGAATAGAGGACAACACCTATGACAGTCTCATTCTTTTTCCAAACGCTGATCTCGGGTATCA
>JBJEYG010000022.1:0-2711 GCA_051886555.1 Gemmiger sp. | reverse complement strand
TACATCAAGTACGGCATCGGCCGCACCACCTACGACGCTGCCCAGGAGATCCGCAACGAGGAGATCACGCTGGACGAAGCCAAGGCACTGTGCAAAAAGTTTGACGGCGAGTACCCGGATCGCTTTGAGAAGGAGATCATGCAGTATTTGTCCATTGACCGGCAGCACTTCCCCGATGCGTATCACTGCTTCGAACAGCCCAGAATGGACCGGGAGTACTTTATGCACCTGGCCGACCGGTTCCGCAGCCCGCATCTGTGGAAGTGGGAGGACAATATGTGGAAGCTGCGCCACACCCCCTACGAAGGTGACAGCGAGGTTCTTTGGGGCGACCCGAAGGGCACGCATCACGAGATGTAACGGGGAAAAGGGGATTCGGTCATGAAGAAAAAAATTCGCCTTGTGGCCCGGCTGGATGTTAAGGATACCAACCTGGTCAAAGGGATTCAGCTGGAAGGCCTTCGCAAGCTGGGCAACCCCAACCAGTTCGCGCGGGAGTACTACGAGCAGGGCATCGACGAACTGCTGTACATTGACATTGTTGCCAGCCTGTACAACCGCAACAACCTGTCCGACATTGTGCGCAAAACGGTGGAAGATGTTTACATACCCGTCTGTGTGGGCGGCGGCCTGCGCAGCGTGGAGGATGTGCGAAGCATTTTGTCCATGGGGGCCGACAAGGTGGCCATCAACACGGCGGTCATCAAGCGCCCGGAACTGATTACCGAGGTAGCCAATGCCTTCGGTAGCCAGTGCATGGTATTGTCCATCCAGGCAAAAAAATCCCGCACCCAGGAGGGCAAGTGGGAAGCCTACTATGACAACGGACGTGCGCATTCCGGCTACGATGTGGTGGAATGGGCCAAGCGCGGCGTGGAGCTGGGCGCGGGTGAAATCCTGCTGATGAGTGTGGACTGCGAAGGCTTGCAGCACGGCATGGATCTGGATCTGATCCGGGCGGTCACTGAAGCGGTGGATGTACCGGTGATCTGCGGCGGCGGCGTGGGCTGTGCCGATGATGTGATCGACGCGGCGAACGCTGGCGCGGCGGCAGTGTCCTGCGCGGCGGTGCTGCACTACAAAAAGACGACGGTGCTCGAACTGAAAGAGGACATCCGCGCCGGCGGGGTGGAGGTGCGCGTATGAAAGTAACAGTCATTGACTACGGCCTGTCCAACCTGCTCAGCGTGCAGCTGGCCTTCCGCCATTTCGGCGCCGAGGTGTTGGTCACCGACAAGCCGGAGGATGTGCTGGCCGCGCAGGCACTGGTGCTGCCCGGCGTGGGCGCTTTCCGCGACGGCATGGAAGGGCTGCGCCGTCTGGGGCTGGTCGAGCCAATCCGACGCAAGGCTGCCGGGGGAACGCCGCTGCTGGGCATCTGCCTGGGCATGCAGATGCTGTTCGACGAGTCGGATGAGTTCGGGTGCTATGAAGGTCTGCGGTTGATCCCCGGCCGGGTGGAGAAAATCCCGGGGAAGGATATTGACGGTGCACGCCAGGCAGTGCCCCATATCAGTTGGGATCCGCTGTACCCGGCGGGCGGCCATTCGGGGTTCGAAGGCACACCGCTGTGTGAGGTACAGCCCGGCCAGGAATGCTATTTTATCCATTCTTATGAGGCAAAGCCTGCCTGCGACGCCGACCGCCTGGCCGACACTGTCTATGGCGGGCGCCGAATCTGCGCGGTGACGCAGCGGGGCAGGATCATCGGCACCCAGTTCCATCCCGAAAAATCCGGCCAGGTGGGACTGACCATCATCAAAAATTATCTGGCCCAGTGCGGGCAGTAAAACAGCAAAGCGGCGCCCGCAGACGATGGCTCTGCGGGCGCCGCTTTTTATCGCTGTTCGGGGCCGGCCATCGCCGGACGGCACAGCCGGAAGTCCTTTGCAGATCAAAATGTAAACCAAATTTAAAATATAGGTTGACAATCATTGCCCGCAGATTTATAATCTCCCTAAAGAAATCAAATCGGGCGGCGCATCAGCCGTACCGGGAGGGGGATTTTTGCAATGAAAAACAAGTTTACTACTTATCAGATGGCGGCCACCGCGCTGCTTGCGGCGCTCATGTGCGTGCTTGGTCCGTTGTCGCTGCCGATCGGGCCGGTACCCATCTCACTTACCAACCTGGTGGTCTGCCTTGCGGTCTGCCTGCTGGGGGCACGGCTGTCCACCGTCAGCGTGCTGGTGTACCTGGTTTTGGGCGCGGTGGGGCTGCCGGTCTTTTCCGGCTACGCGGGTGGTCTGGCCAAGCTGGCCGGCCCCACCGGCGGTTACCTGATCGGCTTTCTCCCCATGGCGCTCATCGCCGGGCTGGTGATGGAGCGCTGCGGTGGCAAAAAGCTGCCCACCTACCTGGGCATGGTGGCAGGCTGCGCGGTGGATTACCTGTTCGGCACCGTGTGGTTTGTGGTAGTGATGCAGTGTGATGTGTGGTACGCTCTCACCGCCTGTGTGCTGCCTTTTATCGTGGGCGATCTGCTCAAAATGGCGCTAGCGCTGGTCGTCGGTATGCTGGTGAGGGAGAGACTGGTCAAGGCGGGGCTTGCCAAAGGCCTTGCTTGAAAAACAAAATGAACGGCTCCGTGCCGCCCGGATCAAAAGGGGGCGCGGAGCCGTTTTGTTATCACGTTTCGGCGGCTGGAATGGCTTTGAGAATACGCGGGAAGCGCCAGGCGAAAATGCAGGTGCACAGAATGGCTGCGGTGG
>JBJEYG010000021.1:0-2713 GCA_051886555.1 Gemmiger sp. | reverse complement strand
TGCAGTCCACCGCAAAAATCCTGTACGGCATTTATCTGGCGCTGACGGTGGCGCAGATCCTGTTACTGAAGCTCTCCGGTATGCCCTGGTTTGACTCGGTCACGCTGTCCTTCGGCACCGCGGGCACCGGTGGTTTCGGCATTCTCAACGACAGTATCGGCAGCTACTCCGCGCTGCAGCAGGGGATCATCACGCTGTTTATGATCCTGTTCGGCATCAACTTCAACTTTTATTTTTTCCTTCTGCTGCGCAAATATAAGCGGGCGCTGGCCATGGGCGAGGTCCGCTGCTATCTGGGCATCATCGCCACTGCAGCCATCCTCATCACCATCGACGTACGCAGCCTGTTCCCCACCATCGGCGAAGCATTCCGCCATGTGCTGTTCCAGGTCAGTTCCATCATTACCACCACCGGTTACTCCACCGTGGATTTTGACATCTGGCCCAGCTTCTCCAAAACCATCCTGGTCATGCTCATGTTTGTGGGCGCCTGTGCGGGCAGCACCGGCGGCGGCATCAAGGTATCCCGCTTTATGATCCTGTTCAAGGCCATCGGTCAGGAAATGAAACAGTTTCTCCACCCGCAGGGCGTCACCAAAATCTCCATGGACGGCAAGGTGATCTCCCGCGAGACACTGCGCACCGTTAACGTCTATATTGCCGTATACATCTTTGTGTTCGCCGCTTCCCTGCTGCTCATCAGTCTGGACGGCTTCGACCTGATCACCGGCTTTACGGCAGTGGCCGCCACGCTGAACAACATCGGCCCCGGCCTTTCGTTGGTCGGCCCCACACAGAATTTTTCCATTTTTTCCGGTTTTTCCAAACTGGTTCTGATCTTCGACATGCTGGCAGGGCGCCTGGAACTGTTCCCCGTACTGCTGCTCTTCCACCGCGAGACCTGGCGAAAATACTGATTTTGCATAAAAAGCCCTCCGGCATAGGGCGGTGTTGATAAAACAGTTAATCCTCCGTATGGTATAGAACATACGGAGGATTTTGCGTTTTGTTCCTCAATGGTTTTGTGTCTCAACCCAAATCTTGAATGTTCATTTTGTCCAACTGCTTCTTGCGGCGCTGTTTGCCTCGACAGCCAAAATAGACAGCCAGAAAAATTATTGTCGGGATGTTGCCTAATAGCCAAATCAAAAGCATTTGAAAACTGAACCCAACGGTTATCCCCCTGGATGGTACTGCTGCGTTGAATGGATACAGAAGTCCCCAGAGAAATGCAATGATCGGCAATACAAGTCCCGGCCATCTGCTTTCTCGCTTGGATAAATAAATCTGTAAAAGAACCACCCCAACAAGTAGCGCTAATGTAAAAAGCAGAACAATAGCAGCGCTTTCCATTTATTGATCTCCTCCCTTAACCTTTTTGTACTCGCTAATCAGCACCTTTGCAGTATCAAAATCCAATTTGTCATGGATCGCAAGCCTTTTGATGAGTGCAATATACGGCTCACTCTCCGTATCATCACTTATCTTGATTTTCTGAATGAGCTTGTCAAGTCTTAATCTGACGGTTGGATAAGTCACTTCATACTGTCTTGCCATTTCTTTTAGTGACCCGGACGCAAGAAGAAACCTTTTGATGAATGATACATCTTCATCGTCAAGATTGACAATCCATTCCGGAATTACTTGAAGTGCCATACGCTCGTCCTCCTTTAACATTATTTATTATTGCATTGAATAATGTTAAAGTTAATACAGCAAAAAAGTTTAACAAAAATTTTCAAAAGAATATATAACAAGAACGCCCGAACATTTCTTGTCCGGGCGTTCTCGGTGTCAATCATAAATCAGTTCAAACTTCACAATGGCTTCTGCCTGTGCCTTGCAAGCGTTCATCTGCCGTATTCATTTCATCTGGTTTTCGGCTTCCAGCTCTTCGGTCACGTCGCTGCGCTCCGCCGGCTCCGGCACGATCAGCTCCATACGATTTCGTGCCGCTTCGTCAATCTTGGCGCAATACTGTCTTATGCACAGCCGGCATGTGCCGGAGGGCTTTTTATGTTACTGGTTGGTGGCCTGGCTCTCGCCCAGCGTCACCTCAAAGCTCATCAGCTTGCCCGAACGCTCCACCTGCATGGGGACGGTCTGGCCGATCTCGCAATCCTTGATATAGTTGGTCACATCGCTGCTCTGGCTGACCACCGTGTCGCCCACCGACACAATGCGGTCGCCCGCCTTCAGGCCGGCTGCTTCCGCGCCGGAACCGTTGTTCACCTGCACGATGTACACACCGTAGCTGCTGACGCCGTACTGCATGGCGGTTTGGGCGTCATTGATGGCGATGACCGTAATGCCCAGCGCCGGACGTTTGACAAAGCCGTTGTCAATCAGGTCCTGCGCCACCGTCATGGCGGTGTTGATGGGAATGGCGAAGCCAAGACCTTCGGCGTTGGAAGCGCCGCTCTTGGCGTTAACGATACCGATCAGCTCGCCGTTGCCGTTGAACAGGCCGCCGCCCGAGTTGCCCGGGCTGATGGAAGCGCTGGTCTGCACCAGCGTCATGGTCGTTCCCTCGATCTCCACTTCACGGCTGACCGCGCTGACGATACCGTTGGTCACGGTCCCGCCCAGCGTACCCAGAGGGTTGCCAACGGCCACCACCGGTTCGCCCACCACCAGCGCGTCGCTGTCGCCCAGAACGGCGGGCGTCAGGCCGGTGGCATTGATCTTCAGCACCGCAATATCGGTGGTGCTG
>JBJEYG010000020.1:0-2713 GCA_051886555.1 Gemmiger sp. | reverse complement strand
CAGAATGGTATCGCAGCCGGTTCCCATATCCGCCGCGCCGATGATCAGGTTGTAGGTGCCGTCCTCACTGAGCTTGACGGTGGCCGAGCCAACGTCCACATTGGAAATGCAGGACCCCTGCATGGCCATAGCCACACCGGCGGCGCGAACTTTGCCGTTGCCCATATCCCGCACCGGGTAGCGGTGTTCCCAGTCAAACAGTTCACGGCAACGGGCCATGCAGCGATCCAGTGCACAGGCATTGGCCTTTTCGCCGTAGTAGGCGGGCATGGTCATGCCTTCCCGCACCATGTTTTTGTCGCGGATCAGCGTGGGATCCATACCCAGGCGCTCGGCCAGTTCATTGACGGCGGACTCCAGCGCGAAAATGCCCTGGGTGGCGCCGTAGCCGCGGTACGCGCCCGCAGGCTGCAAATTGGTGTACACCACATCATAGCGGAAACGGAACGCTTCCAGCCCGCCGGTATACAGCGGAATGGCCTTATGGCCCGAAAGTCCCACCGTGGTGGGGCCGTGCTCGCCGTAGGCGCCCGAGTTGGACAGCGTATACACGTCAATTGCCCTGATATGGCCGTCCTTCATAGCCCCCAGGCGAACGCGCACTTCCATCTCGTGCCGGGGCGAACCGGCAATCTGGCTCTCCTCACGGGTATAGATGATCTTGGCGGGACGGCCGGTCTTTAATGTGACAAAGGCAGGATACACCTCGCACACTGCCGTCTGTTTCGCGCCGAAACCGCCGCCGATGCGGGGCTTTTCCACCCGGATCCTGCTTTTGGGAATGCCCAGCGCGCGGGACAGTATGCGGCGGCAGTGGAATACGATCTGTGTGGAGGACACCACGTGCAGCCGTCCGTAACGGTCCAGCGTGGTGTAGGTGCGGAAGGTCTCCATCATGGCCTGCTGGCAGGCGGGGGTATGGTAGGTCCGGTCAACAACCACATCACAGCCGGTCAGCACGGCCTCCACGTCACCGTCCGCTTCCTCGCCGCTGGCTACCAGGTTGCGCTTGTTGTCGCCGCCCACGGGGCAGGGCGGGGTCCAGTCCTCCTCCGGGTGCACCAGGATCCTGTTGTCCTTGGCGGTGTGCAGATCCAGCACCGGTTCCAGCAGCTCATACTTCACTTTGATCAGCTTCATGGCGCGACGGGCGGCTTTCTCGTCCTCGGCGGCGATAATGGCCACCGGGTCGCCGGAAAAACGCACATGGCGGTCCAGGATCAGCCGGTCATAGGGCGACGGTTCCGGATAGGTTTGCCCGGCGATGGCAAACCGGGTCTGGGGCACGTCCTGCCAGGTATACACGTCCACCACGCCGGGAACCTTGCGGGCAATGGTGGTGTCGATGGATTTGATGATGGCGTTTGGGTAGGGGCTGCGCAGCAGCTTGACCACCAGCGCATCCTGCGGGGTGATGTCGTCCATGTAAACAGGCTTGCCCAGCAGAAGCTGCATCGAGTCCTTTTTGCGGAAGGACTTACCCACATATTTGTAGTTATTCGTCTCCATGCCGGGCCTCCTTGCGGCTGTCAAGATACCGGCGGATGCCCCGCAGCTGGCCTTCATAGCCGGAGCAGCGGCACAGGTTACCCGCCAGATACGCTCGGATTTCATCGTCGGTGGGGTCGGGGTTTTCCCGCAGAAGAGCGATGGTGTTCATCACAAAACCCGGGTTGCAGAACCCGCACTGGTCAGCCCCCTGGTCGGCAATAAAACCGACAAAATCAGCGGCTTCCCGCTGAAGCCCTTCCAGCGTGGTAATCCGGTGACCGTCGGCACGCACCGCCAGCATGGAGCAGGACAGCATCGGCACATCGTCCACAAAAACGGTACACAGCCCACAGCCCGAGGTCTCGCAGCCGCATTTGACGCTGGCGCAGCCGTGAGCGCGCAGGAATTCCAGCAGCGAGGTATCGGGGCTGACCTGTGCGCGCAGGCTTCGGCCGTTCAGTTGAATGTTGACCTCCATCTTAATGTTCCTCCAGTTCCTGCAGCCCGCGCCCGGTCAGCACCTGCACCAGATGCGTCCGGTAGGCCGCGCCGGCGCGCGAATTGCTGCCGGTGGGCGTTTGCTGCGCAGCATAGGCGGCAAACGCGGCGGCGCTTTGCGGGGTAACCCCATCTGCCAGCAGATCCTGCCCATCCCGCAATACCATCGCGCGCATGGGCCGCGCGCCCAGCACCGCGCGGTACTCCCCATCCAGACGGGACACGGCACAGGTAAGAACCGGCAGATCGGTGCGCGCGTTGCGCACGGCCTGGTACGAAAAGGCACCCGGCCGCTTTTTCACCCGGATGCGCACCAGCACATCCCGTTGCTGGGGCATCTCCGCAAACCGTTCCAGTGGCACTGTGCCGGCGCGGAACAGCTCCACCTCCGTATCCATGGCGAGAAATACCGTCAGCACATCGGAAAAACCGAACCGCCCGTAAATGCTGCCGCCCACCGTGGCCATGTTGCGGAACTGTACGCCGACAATGTCCCCCACCGCTTTTGCCACGGCGCCGCCAGTGTAGGCGTTCAGACCGGCGTGCTGTTCCAGCTGGCGCAGTGTGACCATCGCACCGATGGAAAATTCCTCCTCCGTCTCCCCGATGGTATTCAGCCCCAGATCCCCCAAATCGATGGCGGTATTCACCGTTCCGTCCGACAGACGCAACCACAGCATACCGCCCAAAATCCGGTTACTCTTTTTTAAATTCAGCTCGTAGG
>JBJEYG010000019.1:0-11944 GCA_051886555.1 Gemmiger sp. | reverse complement strand
GTTTTGGAGTAAACAGGAATGTTACCATTTGGGCATGACCTGTGATCCTAAAAACAAATACTGCTGGATTGTTACTCTTCGGGGCATGACCAAAAAGACAGGTGATCTGTCTTTTCTCTGCTTTGAAGAGATTTTTACTATCCGGGGGAATGAATTCTGTAAGGAGCGTACAGCGTGCGGGCATTGCGAAAACTCAGCAACAACGCGGTGATCTGTACGGACAGCAGCGGCCGCGAGATGGTGGCGATGGGCAAGGGCGTCGGTTTCGGCCAGCTGCCGCGGGAACTGAGCCTGGCGGATGTGGAGCGAACGTTCTATAACATGGACAACAGTAGCTATGCACTGATCCAGGAGCTGCCCACTGAGGTGGTGGAGTTTTCCGCCCGCATCATTGACATCGCCGCCAACGAGCTGCCCTATGAGCTTAGCCCCAACGCGGTGCTGTCTCTGGCCGACCACATCGCTTTTGCAATGGAGCGGGCCAAAAAGCAGCTGCATGTGCGCATGCCGCTGGCCTACGACGTGCAGCAGATGTACCCGACCGAATACAAGATCGGACGGTACACGCTGGACCGCGTGCGGAAGGAATTCCACATTGGCCTGCCCAAGGAGGAGGCCGCCGGCATTGCCATGAACCTGATCAATGCCAAGGCAAAGCCGGAACAGCGGGTGGAACAGGACGAAGCCGAAGCCTGCGCCAGTATGCTGGAGGATATTACCGAGATTGTGGAAAACCATTTCCACCTGATTGTCGACCGGGAATCCTTCAACTTCAGCCGGTACGCCACACACCTGCAGTACCTGTTCCAGCGGGTGCGCAGCCAGCAGAGCATTGAGAGCGACAATTTGCAGATGTACAAGAGCCTGCGGGAGGAATACCCCGACGTGGCCGACTGCGTGGAGAAAATCAGCGCGCACATGGCGGAAACCTGGCATTGCGAACTGTCCGAGGAAGAAAAGCTGTATCTCATTCTGCATGTCAACTGAATCTGTATTAAGGAAGGACTGTAACCTGTCAGACAGGGCATGACCTCCGCCCCACGGGAGCTTCCCGCAGGGCCGGGGGTCTTTTTGTTTGGTTTAAGCGGCATGAAAACCGCTGAAATAATTTTTGAAGGAGAGGATTTTATCTATGGCAAACACCAACGAACAAATTGCGGAAAAAGTCCTGCAAGCCGTCGGCGGAAAAGAAAACGTCACCTTTGTGACCCACTGCATCACCCGCCTGCGCTTCAATCTGAAGGACATGAGCCTGCCCGACCAGGAGCAGATCAAAAAGATCAACGGCGTGCTGGGCGTCGTTGTGTCCGGCGGTCAGTTCCAGGTCATCATCGGGCAGAACGTACCCAAAGTTTACGCCGCACTGTGCCAGATTGGCGGTTTCCAGAAGCAGGAGGCCGTCGATGAGAACCTGGACGCCCCCAAAGAGAAGCTGACCCTAAAAAAGGCCGGCAGCAACATTCTGAACTATCTGGCCGGCAGCATGACTCCGCTGATCCCCGCCATGATGGCCGGCGCCATGTTCAAGACGGTGCAGGTGGTCGTCGGGCCGGATATGCTGGGCCTGGTCAGCGCTGAGAGCAATCTGTACCTGCTGTGCAGCTTCATGTACAGTGCGTTCTTCTATTTCCTGCCCATCTACCTGGGCTACACCGCTGCCAAAAAGCTGAACATCAACCCGGTGATGGGAATGTTTGCCGCCGCTCTGCTGCTGGTGCCTGACTTTATGGCTTTGGCCGACAGCGGCACCGCCTTTACGGTGTACGGCATTCCCTGCCAGGTACATAACTATTCGCAAAGCGTATTGCCCGTTATCCTGACCGTTTGGGTGATGAGCTACGTCTACAAGTTCCTGACCAAGGTCATTCCCGATATTCTTTCCACCATCTTTGTGCCCTTCTTGACGATGGTCATTATGGCGCCCATTGAGCTGTGCCTGCTGGCGCCCCTGGGTTCCATGTTGGGTGACATCATCGGCAACGGCCTGCTGGCCTTCGGCAACGTGGGCGGCTTCATCGCGGTGGCCATTGTGGCGGCCCTGTGGGAGTTCCTGGTCATGACCGGCATGCACCAGGTGCTGATCGTGTTCGGCATCACCTCCATGATGACCAACGGCGTGGACAACTTCGTCCTGACTGCCGGCGGCTTCGCCACCTGGGCGGCCTTCGGCATGGCGCTGGGCGCTTTCCTGCGGCTGCGCGACAAGGACGAGAAGGCGCTGGCGCTGGGATATTTTGTGTCCGGCATT
Source organism: Gemmiger sp. (assembly GCA_051886555.1). Lineage (GTDB taxonomy): Bacteria > Bacillota > Clostridia > Oscillospirales > Ruminococcaceae > Gemmiger. Next base: position 9,696 of record JBJEYG010000019.1, on the reverse strand, counting down.
CTGGGCGGCATCACCGAGCCTGTGCTGTACGGTATCGGCTTCAAGTATAAGCGTCCCTTTGTGGCTATGGCCATCGGCGGTTTTGTGGGCGGTTTGTACGGCGGCCTGATGCATGTGGGAACCTACGTCATGGGAGCCACCAACTTCCTGGCAGTGCTGGGCTACGTGGGCGGCGGCACCACCAACATGATCAACGGTTGCATCGGCGCGCTGCTTGCTATGTGTGTCTCCGCTGCGCTGACCTATTTCTTCGGCTTTACGGAGGATGACCTGAAAGAAAAGGCCGCAGCCTAACGGCCCGGCCGGGAAAGGTGGTATTTCCATGATCCAACTGTTGATCCGTGCCGACGATGTGGGTTACAGCGAAGCGGTAAACCTGGGCATTGCCAAAACCGTGCGCGAGGGGCTGATCCGCAGCGTGGGTCTGATGCCCAATATGCCCACCGCCCGCCACGGGCTGGATCTGCTGGCGGGGCAGAACGTCTGCATCGGCCAGCACACCAACGTCTGCCTGGGCCGGCCCTGCGCCGACCCCGCAGCCATCCCCAGTCTGCTGGGATCGGACGGAAATTTCAAGAGCAGCCGCACCTACCGCGAGGCGTTCGGCCGCGGTGAGGATTTTGTGGTGCTGGAGGAGGCTGTTCTGGAAATCGAAGCCCAGTACCGCCGCTTTGTGGAGCTGGTGGGCCGTGAGCCGGGTTATTTTGAGGCCCACGCCGTCACCAGCCGCAACCTGTACCGTGCACTGGACATTGTGGCGCAGCGCTACGGTCTGCGGTACAGCAACATGTCCCCCATGGACAAGGTGGGCGCCTTCGCCGGCAAACCGGTGGCCGCCTGCGCCATGCATAGCATGGAGCCAGAGTACGACGCCGTGCAGAGCCTGAAGGATGCGGTGGAGAATGCCCGCACCGATATGCCCAACGTGTATGTGTGCCACCCCGGCTACCTGGATGCCTACCTGCTGCGCACATCCAGTCTGACGGTAAACCGCGCCAAAGAGGTGGAGATGCTGTGCGACCCGGCGGTGAAAGCCTGGCTGGAAGCGCGGGGCGTGCAGCTGATCAGCTACGATGACATCTGACATTTCTGCCATAGAAGCAAATATGAACAGGACCGCGGCCCGCGCGAAAGCACGGGCCGCGGTCCTGTTCACCCGGCGGAACGCTTGTCTTTCCCGCGGCGGGGCGGTATAATCGGGGCAGAACGCAAAACTGGGGGAGCGGACAATGGACGGGGAGAAGATCCGGTACACGGCACAGGATAAGCGGCGGTTTGCCGCCTGCTACGCCACCTTTGCCATGAACGGCGCGCTGGCGCTGACGGTGGGCACGCTGATGCCCTATGTGCGGGACGCCTACGGGCTGGACTACACCTTTGCGGGGCTGCTGGTCAGCCTGCATTCGCTGGGCAACCTGATGGCCAGCTTCGGCGCGGGGCTGCTGCCGCTGGCGGTGGGGCGGCGCAAAAGCGTGGTGCTGTTCAGCGCCTGTTACAGCTTGTCCTTCCTGCTGATGCTGGCCGCCCCCTGGCGGTGGACGCTGGCGCTGGCTTTCTGGATGACCGGCCTGGCCCGCGGCGCGGCCAGCAACTTCAACAACACCGCCATCAACGAAACGGCCCCCGGCCAGGCCTGGGCGCTGAACACGCTGCACGCCAGTTTCGGCGTGGGGGCCTTTCTGGCCCCGCTGATGGTCATGCTGTGCGCCCAGCGGCTGGGCAGCTGGCGGCTGGCCTGCGGCGTGATGATCGCGCTGGGCGCGGCCGAACTGGCGTTGTACGCCACCGTGCCCATTCCCAACGACCGGGTGACCCGCTCCGGCGCGGGCGGCGCCGCCAACCTGGGCTTTCTGCGTGAGCGAAGCTGGTGGATGAGCACCGCCACGCTGTTTTTCTACCTGTGCACCGAGCAGGGCGTCATCGGCTGGATGGTGACCTATTTCCAGGATACCGGCATTATGAGCGCCGCCTACGCGCAGGTGATGGCAAGCGTTTTGTGGCTGTTGATCCTGGCCGGCCGCCTGACGGCCGCCTGGGCCAGCCGGTTTGTGGAAAAAGACCGCCTGATGGTGGTGATGGGCGTCGGCATGACCGCGTTTTTTGCGGTGGTCATGACCGCGCGCACGCTGCCGCTGATCACGGCGGGCATTGCGGGGTTCGGCTTCAGCATGGCGGGCATCTACCCCACGGCGGTGGCGCAGAGCAGCGATGTGATCGGCCGCTATCCGCTGGCCTGGAGCGTCATGCTGACCGCCGCCAGCTGCGGAAGCATTCTGATGCCGTCGGTCATCGGCGCGGTGGCCGAGCGCGCGGGCATTGCGGTGGGCATGAGCACCATTGTGGTGACGGTGTGCGTCATGCTGGGCGTGATCCTTGCCAACCGGGCGATCAACCGCCGCGGCGCCAAAAACGGCAATCCCGGGAAATAGTTCTTGACAGCGCCGTGAAAACCACCTACAATAATAGAACAAGGCAACGAAGCCGTTTTGAGCTTCGTTGCCTTTTTGTTTTTGCAAAAGGGGGGATCTTCATGGACCAACTGATGGAACATGCAAGAAGCATCAACGACCAACTGGCCCGCTACGGCGTCAAGTTCGGCATTTACAAAAACGGCGTATTCAAAGAGCGGCTGTTTCCGTTCGACGCCATTCCGCGCGTTATCACAGCCGCCGAGTTCGACCAGCTGCAGCGCGGCCTGACCCAGCGCGTCACGGCGCTGAACCTGTTTTTGAAGGACGTATACGGCGACAAAAAGATCATCCGGGACGGCGTTGTGCCGGAAGATTTCGTGTTTGCGGGCAGCGGGTATCTGGCGCAGTGCGAGGGGGTTACGCCCCCGAAGGGGATCTACAGCCACATTTCCGGCATTGACCTGGTGCAGGGCAAGGACGGCGGCTGGTTTATTCTGGAGGACAATCTGCGGATCCCTTCGGGCGCGAGCTACCCGCTGATCGCCCGCGAACTGTGCCGCCGGTGCAGCCCGGATACCTTCCGTGCCCATCCCATTGTGGACAACCGGGACTACGGCGACCGGCTGCGCCGTGTGATGGACAATGTGAACACCGGCGGAATCAACATCATCTTTACGCCCGGCCGGTACAACGCCGCCTACTTTGAGCACAGCTTTTTGGCCGAAAAAACCGGTGCCGTGCTGGCTGAGGTGGGGGATCTGTATGTGGACGACAACAAGGTCTGGTACCGGGGCGCCCGCGGCCCCGAGCGCGTGGGCGCCATCTACCGCCGCATCAGCGACGAATATCTCGACCCTACCGCGTTCCTGCCAGAGAGCCTGATCGGCATTCCCGGCGTGATGAATGCCTACCGGGCGGGCAACGTGGCGCTGATCAACGCCCCCGGAAACGGTGTGGCGGATGACAAGGGCATCTATTACTTTGTGCCCAAAATGATCCGCTATTATTTGGGCGAGGAGCCCATTCTGCAAAACGCGCCCACCTATCTGCCCTTCTATCAGGAGGACCTGGACTATGTGCTGGCACACCTGGAGACGCTGGTGGTCAAGGACGTGGCCGAGGCGGGCGGCTACGGCGTGGTGTTTGGCCGGGACCTGACCAAACAGCAGCTGGCGGATTTCCGCGAACTGCTCAAGCGGGAATCCCGGCGGTTCATCGCGCAGGAGGTCATTGATTTCAAGGATCTGCCGGTGGCGGACGAAAACGGCAGGCAGGTGCCCCGCAAGGCAGATCTGCGCGCCTTCGTGCTGGCGGGCGAGACCACCGAGGTGTGGCCCAGCGGCCTGACCCGGTTCAGCCGCGACCCGGACAGCTTTGTGGTCAACAGCTCTCAGGGAGGAGGATTTAAAGACACATGGGTACTCTCACAGTAAGCAAAACCAACCGCCTGTTCTGGCTGGGGCGGTATCTGGAGCGGGTGTATGCCGCGCTGAAAGAATCCAAAGCCATCTTTGACGCGGATGTGGACGGCCGCGAGGCGGATTACGGCAGGTTCTGCCGGCAGCTGGGAATCCCCAACATCTATCGGAACACCGCCGATTTCTGCGAGCGGTTTTACTTTGACCTGGACAATCCCAACTCGGTGGCGTCCAGCCTGAGCTACGCCTACGACAACGCAGTGGTGCTGCGCGAGACGCTGTCCAGCGATACGCTGGCCTACATTCAGCTGGCTTCCAACGCGATGGACAAGGCACGGCGCAGTCTGTCGCCCGGGGTGGAGCTGCAGTGGGTGATGGATGACATTATGGCTTTCCGCGGCAGCTGCGAGGAAAAGATCGGCGACGAGGCGGCCCGCAACATCATCAAGACGGGGGCCAGCCTGGAACGGGTGGACCTGTATCTGCGCCTGAGCAAGCCGGAACGGCAGTGTGCCGACGAATTCAGCCGTCTGTTCAACCGAATGTACAAGGCCCAGCTGGACCACGACAAAGCCTCCATGGATCTGCTGGTGGATTCGCTGCTGGATTCCGCCACCCCCGCCCGCAGCAACGCCGAGCTGTTGGCCGCGCTGGAAGGGCTGTTCCCGGCGGTGTAAGAAGATGAAACAATTGGAATACCGCTTTACCACCGAACTGGAATTTTCCGCCCCGGTGGTGGAGCATGTGTTCACGCTGCGCTGCCTGCCGGTGGAGGACGGCGCCCAGCGGGTGCTGCAGGCCGAGCATTCCATGACGCCGGCCTGCCGCACCGCCCGCCTGGAGGACGGGTTTGGCAACGTGACGCTGTGCGGCAGCCTGATGCCGCCCCACGACCGCTTTTTTTATGGCAGCGCGGGAACGGTGCAGGTGGACCTGACCGGGCGGGGGAGGGAAACGCCGTCGCCCGCGCTGCGCTACCCCGGTGCGCTGACCGCGCCGGATGGGGCGCTGCGGGCCTTTCTGGCGGGATTGCCGCTGGAAGGTCAGGCCCCGCGCCGGCAGTGCGAGCTGCTCAGCGCGGCGGTGAACGGGCACTTTGCCTACGTCCCCGGCGCAACCGGCCCCGCCACCACGGCGGCGCAGGCTTTTGCCGGCAGGCAGGGCGTCTGCCAGGATTACGCCCAGACGCTGGCGGTGCTGGCGCGGCTGGCGGGCTATCCGGCCCGCTACTGCATGGGACTCGCGGTGGGCGAAGGCGCGACCCACGCCTGGACGGAGATCTTTCTGCCGGAGCTTGGCTGGATGGGCTGGGACCCCACACGCAGCTGCGAGGCGGGGGAGGGGTATCTGCGCTTCGGTACGGGGCGCGACGCCGCTGACTGCCCGGTGGAGCGGGGCGTGTTCCGCGGCGCGGCCGGCCAGACCCAGAGGGTATTTATGGCGTGCAGGGAAAAATAAACGCAAAAAGGTGTAAGAAACATGGAACAGACGGTGGCAAGCATTCAGCTTGCGGTACATGAGAATCTGGAGCTGCGGAAAAATCGCATCTCGCCGCTGCCCGGCAACGACACCGGGCGGCGCATCTGCATTGTGACCGGCATCCACGGCGACGAGCTGGAAGGGCAGTATGTGGCCTACCGGCTCAACCGGCTGCTGGCCGAACACCCCGAGGCATTGCGCGGCACGGTGGACATTTACCCCGCCATGAACCCGCTGGGCATCAATACCATCCGACGCGGGGTGCCTCTGTTTGACCTGGATATGAACCGCATCTTCCCCGGCAGCGACGACGGCCCGATGGCCGAATACTACGCCCACGCCGCCGTGGAGGATATGCGCGGCGCGGACATCGCCATCGACATTCACGCCTCTAATATTTTCCTGCGGGAGCTGCCGCAGGTGCGCATCTCGGAGGAGACGGCGCCGGCGCTGGTGCCGCTGGCCGAGCAGCTCAACGTGGATTTTGTGTGGATCCACGCGGCGGCCACCGTGCTGGAAAGCACGCTGGCCCACAGCCTGAACGTGCTGGGCACCAAATGCCTGGTGGTGGAGATGGGCGTGGGAATGCGGCTGACCAAAGCCTACGGCGACCAGCTTACCGAGGGGATCCTGAATCTGATGCGCAGCCAGGGCCTTTGGGAACGGGAGACGCTGCCCCCCCGCAGGCCCATCGTCTCCAAAGATGAGGTGGCGTTCATCAATGCCGGGGCGGCGGGCGTGTTCATCGCCGAGGCGCAGCACAACGGCATGGTGAAAAAAGGCCAGAAGCTGGGCGTCATCGCCGATCCGCTGACCGGCCAGGACCGGGAGATCGTCACCGCCCCGGCGGACGGACTGCTGTTCACGCTGCGGGAGTACCCGGTGGTCTACCCGGGCAGCCTGCTGGCGCGCATTCTGACGGGAGGGCTGAAGCAATGAAACAGGAGGTACTGTATACGCTGCAGACGCCCTACCGGCAGCCGTTTGAGATCACCGGCTACCGCTTCGGCGCCGGGGAGAAGGCCTGTGCCATTGTGGGCGGCGTGCGCGGCAACGAGGTGCAGCAGATGTATGTCTGCGCAAGCCTGGTGCGCGAACTGAAAAAACTGGAGGCTCAGGGGGCGATCCAGCCCGGCAACGAAATTCTGGTGGTGCCCTGTGTCAACCACTTTTCCATGAATGTGGGCAGCCGCTTCTGGGCGATGGACAACACCGACATCAACCGCATGTTTCCCGGCTATGACAGGGGCGAAACCACCCAGCGGATCGCCGCCGCCCTGTTTGAGGCGGTGCAGGGCTACCGGTACGGGATCCATTTCGCCAGCTTCTACCTGCCGGGCGATTTCATCCCCCATGTGCGCATGATGGACACCGGTTACCAGACCTCCAGCCTCGGTAATCTGTTCGGCCTGCCCTATGTGGTCATGCGCACGCCCAAACCCATCGACACCACCACCCTCAACTACAACTGGCAGGTCTGGGAGAGCAACGCTTTCAGCGTGTACACCAAGGAGACCGATGAGATCGACGAGCAGAGCGCACGCCAGGCGGTGGCCGCGGTGCTGCGCTATCTCAGCCGCGTGGGCGTGCTGCGGTATGCCTGCCACAGCGGCTACATGAGCAGCGTGGTGCATGAAAGCGAACTGGCCACCGCCCTCACCCCGGCGGGCGGCATCTTCCGCCGGTTCAAAGACCCCGGCGACAACGCCGAATACGGCGAGGTTTTGGGCGAGATCCTCGACCCCTTCACCGCCGAGCCGGTGGCCCGGGTCAAAAGCCCCACCAGCGGCATCATCTTTTTTGCCATGAAAAAACCGCTGGTCATCGAGCATGAGGTGGCGTTCCGCGTGATCCGCCGTCTGCACGGCTGACGTCACGTCCCCCTTGCGTTTGCGCGCGCGGCCCGCTATAATGGGAAAAAGCAGACCGCACGCAAAACGGGAGGGCAACCACCATGAAAAAAATTATTACCATCGGCAGACAGTTTGGCGCGGGCGGCGGCGAAATCGGGCGCCGTACCGCCGAAGCGCTGGGCATCGCGTTTTACGATAAAGACCTGATCCTTCAGACGGCGAAAGCCTCGGCCGGGCTGACCCCCGCCGAGGTGCGCCGCTGGGACGAGAAGGTGCCCGCCGATTTCGGCTTTACCCAGAGTCTGTTTGATTTCTACAACCGGCCGCTGAGCGACAAGTTGTGGGAAGCTCAGGTCAGGGCCATCCGCGAGATCGCCGACCGGGAGAGCTGCGTTATCGTGGGGCGCAACGCCGACTACATCCTGCGGGAGTTTGATCACTGCCTGCGGGTGTTCATCCACGCCGATTTCGAGTGGCGCGCCGAGCGTATGAGCCACAAAATGCCCGACACTTCCCCCGAGCAGCTGCGCGCGGACATCAAGTCCGCCGACAGGGCCCGCAAAAATTACTGCACCCGCTACACCGGGCTCAGCTATGCCGACGCCACCAACTATGACCTGTCACTGTGCACCAGCAAGCTGGGCATCGACGCGGCGCTGGAACAGGTTCTGCGGGCGGCGGAGCATATTTGAGCGCCAACCCGTGAAAAATTCTGGGAGCGCTTGACGGAGCGCCCTTTGTGCCGTATAATAAATACAAGCATCACAGGCGATGGCGGTTAAGAGAATACTGCTGTCGCCTGTCCTGTTTCCGGGCGGCCGCAGAGGGGGTCGGATGCCATACCATTCCGCAATGAAAAGGAGATTGAAACATGAAAAAAGTACTTTCTTTGTTCCTGGCCGCCGGCATGGCCCTGAGCCTGGCCGCATGCGGCGGTTCTTCCAGCAGCGCTTCCTCCGCCAGCACGGCCGAGAGCGCCGCTTCCACCAGTGAGGCTGCTTCCTCCTCCGAGGCCGCTTCCGCCAGCGACAAGGTCTGGGTCATCGCCACCGATACCGTGTTCAAGCCCTTCGAGTACACCGATGCTTCCGGCAACTTCGTGGGCATCGACGTGGACCTGCTGGCGGCCATCGCGGAAGATCAGGGCTTCCAGTATGAGCTCAAGAGCCTTGGCTGGGATGCCGCCATCGCCGCCTGCCAGGCGGGCCAGGCGGACGGCATGATCGCTGGCGCCTCCATCACCGAGGAGCGCAAGGCCAGCGGCTGGACCTTCTCCGACGGTTACTACACCGCCACCCAGAGCATGACTGTCGCTGCCGACTCCGACATTGCCGGTTTTGAGGATCTGTCCGGCAAGGACGTGGCCGTCAAGATCGGCACCCAGGGCGCCGCTTACGCCGAGAGCCTGAAGGATGAGTACGGCTTCAACATCGTTTCCTTCGAGGATTCCCCCACGATGTACCAGGCGGTTCTGGGCGGCCAGTGCGCGGCCTGCTTCGAGGACACCCCCATCATGCAGGCTTCCATCAAGGACGGCGGCCTGGCCCTGAAGGTTCTGGAGAACACCGCCAATGAGGGCGGCGACTACGGCTTCGCCATCTTCAACACCGACAACCAGGAGCTGCTGGATCTGTTCAACGCCGGTCTGGCCAACATTAAGGCCAGCGGTACCTACGACGAGATCCTCGCCAAGTACCTCGGCTAAGTTTATTCGTCCCAGGGGGACGCCGCATGGCGTCCCCTGTTTTTGAAAGGAGTCCTGCCTGTGATCCGCATTCTCTCCGTCTACGGCGGCCTGCTGCTGAAAGCAATGGGCCAGACGCTGCTGCTGGCACTGTGCGGCCTGTTCTTCGCCTGCATCCTGGGCCTGATCTTCGGCCTGCTCAGCGTGGTGAAAAACCGGGTGTGCAACATCATCTCCACCATCTTTGTGGATGTGATCCGCGGCGTGCCCATGATCGTTCTGGCCTACATGATCTATTTCGGTATCCCCCAGTTCGTCAACGAGTTGACGCCTGCCGGCGTCAAATTCACGCTGACCGCGCTGCAGGCCGGTACCATCGCGCTGGCGCTGAACTGCGGCGCCTATATGGCGGAGATCATCCGGGCCGGCATCCAGAGTGTGGATCCCGGCCAGATGGAGGCCGCCCGCAGCCTGGGCCTGCCTTACTGGAAGGCCATGCAGCGCGTGGTGCTGCCCCAGGCCATCCGCACCATGATCCCCAGCATCATCAACCAGTTCATCATCACGCTGAAGGATACCTCCATCCTGTCGGTCATCGGATTCCCCGAGCTGGTCAACACCGCCAAGAACGTGATCGCCAACACCATGAGTTCGTTCCAGGTATGGGCCATCGTGGGCGTGATGTATCTGATCGTCATTACGCTGCTGTCCCGTCTGGCCAAGCAGCTGGAGAGGAGGCTCAACCGTGGGCGTGAATAAGAAGAATGTGAAGATCCATGTGTCGCACCTGAAAAAGAACTTTGGCAGTCTGGAGGTTCTCAAGGACGTCTCCACCGACATTTACGAAGGCG
>JBJEYG010000018.1:4283-12034 GCA_051886555.1 Gemmiger sp. | reverse complement strand
ATGAACCTACCCGCGGTATTGACGTAGGCGCCAAGTATGAGATCTATCAGCTGATTCTCGACCTGGCCAACCGGGGAAAGACCATCATCATGGTATCGTCGGAAATGCCCGAACTGCTGGGCGTGTGCGACCGTATCCTGGTCATGTCGGGCGGACGCCTGGCGGGCGAGGTGGACGCGCGCACCACCACCCAGGAAGAGATCATGACGCTGGCCGCCAAATATGTTTAAAGGGAGGAACCATCCATGAAAGTACTTGCCAATATGCAGCAAAATATGGCGGATTTCAAAGCCATGGACGCCAAGGACAAGAAAAGCCGCGTCTTTGACCTGCTGCTGAATAACGCCATCTACATTCTGCTGGTGATTTTCGTCATCTACACCTGGAGCCGCAACCACAGCTTCATCTCGATCAACTCCATCGTCAACATCATCAGCCTGTCGGCGGCTTCGCTGCCCATCGCGCTGGGCATCGGCGGCTGTATCGTGCTGACCGGCACCGACCTGTCCGCCGGCCGCGTGGTCGGCCTGACCGCTGCCATCTCCGCCGCCATGCTGCAGGCCTCCGACTGGGGCAACAAAATGTTCGCCAACCTGCCGGAAATGCCCATCCTGGTGGTCATCCTCATGGTGCTGCTGGTGGGCGGCCTCATCGGCCTGGTCAACGGTTTCTTCGTGGCCAAGTTCCAGCTGCATCCCTTCATCGTCACGCTGGCCACCCAGCTCATCACCTACGGCCTGATCCTTGAGTTCTACATGCTCAACGGCAACAACGGCCAGCCGCTGTCCGGCCTGAGCGACAAGTACAAGAACTTCGTCACCGGCGCGCTGTTCCGCATTCCCACCGGCAACGGCCAGAGCGTGGCCGTGCCCCGCTATGTGCTGTACGCCGTCATCATGGTGGCGCTCATGTGGTTCATCTGGAACAAGACCACCTTCGGCAAGAATATGTTCGCCGTCGGTTCCAACGCGGAAGCGGCCAACGTCTCCGGCGTCAACGTGTTCATGACCACCGTTCTGGTGCACACGCTGGCCGGCTGCATGTACGGCCTGGAAGGCTTCATCGAATCCGCCCGCATCCAGTCCAACACGGCGGGCACCGGCCTGAACTACGAATGCGACGCCATCGCGGCCTGCGTCATCGGCGGCGTATCCTTCGTTGGCGGCACCGGTAAGATCAGTGGCATCGTGCTGGGCGTGTTCCTGCTGCGCATCATCTTTGTGGCGCTGAACTTCCTGTCCATCAGCGGCAACATGCAGTACATCATCAAGGGCATGATCATTCTGATCGCCTGCTCCATCGACATGCGCAAGTATCTGGTCAAGAAATAATGAACGAATCTTCTGAAATGCAAACCCCCGAAACCAACCCCGCCCCCGGCAAAAAGCGCTGGTTCGGCCGGGGCATCTACGGCAGCAAGGACGTGCCCATCCGCGTTTTGGACGCCTGCATCGCCGTCATGATCGCCGTCACCGTGCTGCTGACCGTCTACCACAGCGTCAACGGCGGTTTTGCGGTGGAGTTTGACGGCAACGGCGCCGACACGGCGGTGGAAACGCAGAGCATCCGCTACGGCAGCACCGTGGCCGAGCCGGACACCCCGGTGCGCCCCGGCTATGATTTCGTCTGCTGGAGCACCGACGGCGCCGCCGCCAACCCCTGGGATTTCGGCGCCGACACCGTCACCGGCGACATGAAGCTGTTCGCCGTCTGGCAGCCCGCGCAGATCACCGTCAAGTTTGACCTGGCGGGCGGCACGGTGGACGGCAGCGCCACCGCCGGGCCGATCACCGTGACCTACGGCGGCAGCTACGGCGCGCTGCCCGTTCCCGAAAAGGAGGGCGCGCAGTTTGCCGGCTGGGAGTACAGCGGGCAGACCATCACCGCCGACAGCGCTGTGGCTTCCACCGGCGAGCATGTGCTCACCGCGCGGTGGAAATGAGCGGCCTTGCCCCGGGAAATGGATCACACACAGCGGCGCTTCGCCAGCCAGGGCGGGGCGCCGCTTTGCGCAGGCCGTATTTTGTGGTATCATTGGGAAGAAACGGCCGCCTGCCGGGGCGGAAGAAAGGCAGGGGAGAAAACCATGGAACCCACCACCATGCGCACGGCAGGGGGCATTCCCTACGAGCTGACCCGGCGCCGGGTCAAAAATCTGAATCTGCGGGTGCGGGCGGACGGCACGGTGGCGGTAAGCGCCCCGCCCCGTGTGCCGCTGAAAACGGTGGACGCCTTTGTGGCCGGCCATGCGGAGTGGATCGGCCGTGCCCGCCGCCGCGCCGCCCCCGAGCCGGACAAGGCCCGGGCGCTGGCGTATTTTGCCGCGCTGTGCGGCCGTTACTGGCCGGAATTCGCGCCGCTGTGCCCCATGGGCCGCCCCGCCGTGCGGGTGCGCGCCATGACCAGCCGCTGGGGCAGCTGCAGCCTGCGCACCAACACGCTGACCTTCAACACCCGGCTGATGAACTGCCCTGCCGCCGCCCGGGAGTATGTGGTGGTGCATGAATTCTGCCATTTCGCCTACCCCGACCACAGCCCCGCCTTCTGGGCGGAGGTGGAGCGCCATATGCCCGACTGGAAGGCCCGGCGCGCGCTGCTGCGCTGAGTGGAAAAGCGGCATAGAATATGGTATAATAAAAAAATCCGGATCCTTCCCATCGAGACTCAAAAGGAGGAGCTGCTTTTGGCGGAAAACAAAAAGTACTCCACATTGCTGAACAACACGCTGCTGTTCGCGCTGTCCAACCTGAGCAGCAAGGTCATCAGCCTGCTGATCCGGCCTTACCTGACCTACGCCTACGACGACCCCAGCGTGATGGGCGTGCAGTCCATGATGACCCAGGTCACCAACCTGCTCATCCCGGTGGTCAGCCTGGGGGTCAGCTACGCCATCATCCGCTTCGGCCTGGATAAGGACAACGACAAGGGCGCGGTGTTCACCAACGGCCTGGCCACCATCGCGATGGGCTTCGGCGTCATGCTGCTGGCCATGCCGCTGGTACGGCTGATCCCCAACGCGGCCGACTACCTGATCCTGCTGTATCTGTGCGTGTTCATGAGCTGCCTGCGCACGCTGTGCACCCAGTTTATCCGAAGCCGCATGCTCAACCGGCTGGTGGCCATCGACGGCATTCTGACCACGCTGACGCTGTGCGGGTTCCTGCTTTTGTACCTGAGCGTGTTCCGCCTGGGCGCGGCCGGTTACCTGCTGGCGGTGTTCAGCAGCGACGCGGTCAGCACGGTGTTCGTGTTCATGGCGGGCGGCTGCTGGCACTACCTCAGCCCGCGCAGGTTCAGCGCAAAACTGTGGAAAGACATGCTGCGTTACTGCCTGCCCATGATCCCCGCCTCCATCAGCTTCTGGGTCATCAACGCCAGCGATACCTTCTTTGTGGAAGCCATGTGCGATGGCTACCGGGGCTACAGCGGCGAACACTGGACGGGGCTGCTGTCCACCGGATACTACCTGCCCACCATCATCAGCACGCTGGGTTCCATCTTCAACGAGGCGTGGCAGCTCTCCGCCGTGACGGAGGAGACCGACCGCGAGGCATTCTTCAGCCGGGTGTTCCGCATCTATTCCAGCGTGATGTTCTGCTGTTCGGCGGGCATCATCTGGCTGTGCCGCCCCATGAGCGCGGTGTTCTTCCAGCAAAGCTACTATGAGTCCTGGCGGTTCGTGCCCTTCCTGGCGCTGGCGTCCATGTGCACCTGCTTCAACCTGTTTCTGAACAGCGTGTTCGTGGTGTACAAGCGAAGCACCCGCTCGCTGTGGACGATGCTGTGCGGCGCCATCCTCAATGTGGTGCTCAACTACACCTTTATTCTGCTGTGGGGCCCGGTGGGCGTTGCGCCCGCCAGCTTCCTGTCGCTGCTGCTGGTGTTCGTGCTGCGCGCCTACTCCACCCGCGGCCTGCTGGAGATCCGCTTCCAGTACGGGCGCATCCTCATCAACTTCGCACTCATCATGGCGGAGATCGCGGCGCTGTACGCGCTGGACAGGTGGTGGCTGGCGGTGGATACCGTCCTGACCGCGGTGGTGATCCTGCTGAACTTCCGCGACGTATGGAGCATGGCCCGGGTCATCCTGGACCGGTTCCGGCCCAAACGGCGCAAACGATCCTGATGGACAACAAAAATTCCCCGGTGCGGCGCACCGGGGAATTTTTATGGACACGGGTTCAGGCGAGGGCGGCGCGGCGGTCGATGGCCGCCATACATTCGCTCAGTGTGGCGTAGGTGACGGCGCAGTTGCCGGTGATGAACCAGCGGACGTCCCGCCCGCAGACAATTTTGCTGATGAGCTTGCCGTGATATTCCGTTTGAACAAAAATGCCGTTCATACGATAACTCCCCTCCCTGCCGGAAAACAACATGTTGTTGGCTGTAAAAAGCCGAAACCTTATATATTGTGCCATGAACGGGCAAAAAAAGCAAGAGTCAAAGTTGCACAGATTCCGCCGCCGTTTGCTGTTGGTTTTGTGCGCGCCGCCGGTCGGGCAGCTGCGCGCCGATGATGGCGGCAAACATCAGGCAGCAGCCGGCCAGTTCGGTGGGGGTCAGGCTCTGGCCCAGCACCACCCAGCCGGCCAGCGCGCCGAACACGCTCTCCAGGCACATGGCCATGCTGGCAATGGTGGGATCCAGGTTGCGCTGGCCGACGATCTGCAGCGTGTAGCCCACGCCGCTGGACAGAATGCCGCAGTAGGCGATGGACACCGCCGCGCCCCGCAGCTGTTCCCAGGTGGGCTGCTCAAACAGCAGCATAAACACGGTGGACAGCACTGCCGTGGTGAAAAACTGCATCAGGCTCAGCGCGACACCGTCCACGTGGGGGCTGTACCGGTCCACCAGCAGGATCTGGAAGCTGAACAGAAGCGAGCACAGCAGCAGCTGCCATTCGCCGCCGCTCAGGCGCAGGGTATCGTGCCCGGCCATGCACAGAAGGTACAGCCCCGCCACGCTGGCCGCCACGCACACCCAAAGCCGCAGCCCGGGGCGCTTGCCCGCAAAAATGCCCAGCAGCGGCACCAGTACCACATACAGCGCGGTCAGAAAACTGGCCTTGGCGGTGGTGGTGGTGGCCACGCCCATCTGCTGCGCGGCGCTGGCCGCAAACAGCATCACGCCGCACAGGCTCCCGCCCAGCAGCAGCGCGCGCCGGTCGCTTTGTGCGAGAGCCGCGCGGCCCATCCGCCCGCGCACCAGCAGGATCCCCAGCAGAAACGCGCAGGCAAGCCAGCTGCGCGCCGCCAGAAAGGTGTACGGCCCCACATAGCCGCTGCCCACGCTCTGGGCCACAAACGCCACGCCCCAGATCAGCGCCCCCAGCATCAGCAGCAGGGTGTTGGCAAGCTGTTTTCTGTCAAAACCTTTCAAAACAACCGTTCTCCTTTTCTGTGAAACGCCGGCAGGCTGCCGGCCCGCAAAAATGCCCCGGCGCATCCGGCGCCGGGGCAGCACAACACACGGAAATTCAGTCCACTTCGTTCAGCGAATCGCTGGCCACGCCGTCGGCCCGCAGCGCGCCGCTGATGTAGTAGGAGGAATCGTAGCTGATCACCAGCTTGTACTGGCTGGCCGGGTTCAGGCCCGATACCGTGCAGGTCTGGGTGGTGCCGTCCGGCGTAAAATAGACGGTGGTGTCCGGAATGTAGGCGGCGGAAGCGCCATCCTCCGACAGCTCCCAAACCGCGATCTTGTACTTGCGCGTGCCGGAGGAATCGGTGGTGGCGTAGCAGGTCACCGTCAGCGATTCGCCCTGCGGGTAGAAGTACCCGGTGGACCAGTAGTAGTTGATGTTGTTGAAGGAAAGATACAGGCTTCCGTCCTGCACCAGCGTGGAAAACCGCTCGGTGGGGTCGAAATCCGGCGCCTCGGGCAGCGTGACTTCACCGCCGGCCTCGGCATAGCGGTAGGGGACTTCCTCCTCGTCACCGTCGCTCTGGGAGGAGACGAACTTTTTCACGACGCTGGCGGCCACATCCTTGATGCTGCACCCGGCCAGCGCAACGGCCAGCGTCAGCGCAACGGCGGCCAGCAGCAGGCGTTTGACGTTTTTCATATTGAACCTCCAAAAGGGTATCCGCAAACATGTACATTATATTATAAACGATTTGCGGCCGCCCTACAAGTGAAAAATCAGCGTGGAAAGATTTTTTACTTCCTGCTGCGCCAGTTCCGGCCAGGGGGCATACGCAAACAGCGAGTCGTAGCGGTACAGCACAAAACCGTCCGCCCCTTCGGCCAGCAGACGGGCCGCCTGCCCGGCCAGCGCGCTGCCGCCCGTCCATTCCCCGGCGCCGGCGTCGCTGCCGTCGCCTTCCCCGATGCGGCAGGCCGCCAGCCCGAAGTGCAGCCGCACCCCGTCCGCCCGGGGCAGATCCAGCCAGCTGCGCGCCAGCCTGCCCAGCGACAGCGCGTCGCTGCCGTCTTTGGTGTAGTCCAGCCCCCAGTAGGTCTGCGGCGCCAGATAGTCCACATAGCCGGGGGTGGAAAGCCACAGCGCGGCGTCACTGTACTGCGATTCGCGGTTGGCCTGGGGGCTGCCCAGCGGCGCCACCCCGAAGGTGACGCCCGGATACCGGTGTACCGTGCGGTAGCAAAGGCAGATCAGGTCGTTGACGTTGCCGCGCCGCCAGTCGCCCAGGTCCCCGGCGCCGGAGGCGGCAAACTCCGCCGCGTCGAAGGCCGGGTCGGTGGTGGGGTAAAAGTAATCGTCAAACTGAATGCCGTCTATGTCGTAATTTTCGCACAGCTCGGCCAGGCCGTCCGCAAT
Organism: Gemmiger sp.; assembly: GCA_051886555.1. GTDB lineage: Bacteria > Bacillota > Clostridia > Oscillospirales > Ruminococcaceae > Gemmiger. The sequence goes on along the minus strand of JBJEYG010000018.1, from coordinate 5,256 downwards.
GTACCGCTGCGCCGCGGTGCAGGCGGGGTCCAGGTACAGCCCGCCGTCCACCGATTTCACCCAGTCGGGGTGGGTGTACGCCAGATTTCCGCTGCACAGCGTGCCGGGGCTGGCGGAACTGGCCGCAATGCGGTAGGGGTTGACCCACGCTTCCAGCCGCAGGCCGCGGGCGTGGGCCGCCGCCACCAGCAGCGCCAGCGGGTCGAAACCGGGGTCGCCGCCCTGCGTGCCGGTGCACAGGTGGCTGAAGGGGAACAGACTGCTGGGGTAGAGCGCGTCCGCAAAGGGGCGCACCTGGGCAATTACGGTGTTCAGGCCCAGAGCGGCGCAGTTGTCCAGCATGGCGTCCACATCGGCGCAAAAAGCCGCCGCCGACGAAAAATCCACCCGCTGCCATTCCAGGTAGCTGATCCACACTGCGCGGTAGGCCAGGGGGGCTTGCGACTGCGGGGTGGGCGCCGGCAGGTCGGGCGTGCCGGATGCGGCCGGCCCGGCGGAACAGCCCGCGCAGAGCGCGGCCAGCGCCAGTGCCGCCAGCAGCCCGGCGGCCGGTCTCCGTCCCCAAATGCCCAAAATGACCACCTCCCCAGCGGGAGTGTATGCGGCCGGGCGGCCGAAAAGAAGAAAAAAGGTTGGCAACCGGGAAAAATCCTGCTATACTATTAAGCGTTATGAATTGGGCCATTAGCTCAGCTGGTCAGAGCTGGCGGCTCATAACCGCTTGGTCCCGGGTTCAAGTCCTGGATGGCCCACCAAAACAGCAGCCCCCCGCCGTATCCCGGCGGGGGACTGCTGTTTTGGTGCGGCGCGGCCATCCGGACTTGAACAGGGCGACGGCGCCGCAGCGCCGGGGCGGACAGTCCTGCGGACTGTCCGTCAGCCCGCGGGAAAGTCCTTTGGCCCGAAGCCCTGCGGGAAAGCCCCCCGCCGTATCCCGGCGGGGGACTGCTGTTTTGGTGCGGCGCGGCCATCC
>JBJEYG010000018.1:0-4183 GCA_051886555.1 Gemmiger sp. | reverse complement strand
AGCCCTGCGGGAAAGCCCCCCGCCGTATCCCGGCGGGGGACTGCTGTTTTGGTGCAGTGCGGCCCGGCTACAAAAGGAGCGCCCCCACCTGCTTGCGGTAACAGGTGGGGGCTTGGGGTATCGTTTTTGGTGTGAGGAGGAATCATGTTCCAGAACAGCGGTTGCGGCTCCGCTGTTCTGTGATTCTTAGGATACCCAAAAGATGCGAAAAAAATATTATAGTGCTGTGAACATTCTGTTAATTTAAAATTATACAGTTTTTCGACAAATTTTTTACAGCGCTCCGTAAATGCCGCGCACGCTCACCTCACCGGTGAACACGCGGTGCAGGTCGGTGGCGTCATCCTGCACCACCAGGCGGCCGTCCTCGTCCACATCCACCGCCACGCCGGAGCCGCCGTCGTAGCTTACATGGCGGCCCAGGTTCAGGCAGGCGGCCTTGTAGGCGTCCCGCAGGCAGGCGAAGCCCTCCGTCTCATAAGTATACAGCGCACGGTCGAAGCCGAAATCGGTCAGGTACTGGGCAAGCCACTCGGGGTCCTGCTCCAGATCCACCGCCACGCCCTGCAATGCCAGGCTGGTGCCGTTGGGCAGGCCGGCGGCGTCAAAATAGCTTTGCGGCTGGGCCAGGTTGATGCCGATGCCGCATAGAATGCCGTGCTTGTCCGGCAGGCCCTCGCACAGGATGCCCACCAGCTTTTTGCCGCCCAGCAGCAGGTCGTTGGGCCACTTGATGCCGCACGTCACACCGTAGCGCATGCGAAGCGCATCCCGCACCGACAGACTGGCCAGCAGCGGCAGCGTTTCCGGCTGGGCAAGCGGCGTTTTGATGACGCAGGTGTAATACAGCGCCTGCCCCGATGCGTTGACCCAGCTGCGGCCCAAGCGGCCGCGCCCGGCGGTCTGGCTGGTGGTGTACACCGCGCCGATGGGGCCGAACTCGTCAAAATGCTGCTTGGCCCACAGGTTGGTGGATTCCGTTTCGGGCAGATACAAAACCGATTCGTGCATTACTGAGGCACCTTCTTCCAGCTGAAGCGGCAGCGGCCGCCGCAGACGGTAATGACGCCGTAGCTGGCGCCGCTGAGCACGCTGCCCGGATTGAACAGCGTGGGAATGCCGGGCATGTTCTGGTATTCCAGCGCCCGGCGATGGGTATGGCCGAACAGCGCCACGTCCGCACCGCGGGCCTGGGCGGCTTCGGCCAGTGCGTCGTACCCGCACTTGACGCCGTAATGGTGGCCGTGGGTGTAAAAAAACAGCACCCCGCCCACCGGGGCCAGCCCCTCCGCCGGGTCGGGCGCGCCCACGTCGCAGTTGCCCCGCACCCGGTACACCGGGTATTTGGGACGCTCCGGCGCCAGTTCCAGCGCGCGGTCCAGATCGGACAGACCGTCGCCCATAAAAAACAGCGCGTCCACGTCCTTTTCGTTCTGCAAAATCCAGCGCAGATCGCGCAGGCGGCCATGTACGTCGCTGACGGCCAGCACCTTGCAGGCCGTTTCCTCCCGCTGCGGCATCCCTTCGCCCTCCTTCCCGGCGGTACGCCGCCGGTCGCGTAAAAAATTCAGCATTCTTCCGCCTCCGCCACCAGGCGCTTGTAGACCTCGCCTTTGGTGTAGGGGGTGCCTGCGGCAGCCTGTTTCGCGGCGGCGGAGGGGCCAAGCCCGCCCGCCAGCAGCTGCCGCGCGGCGGCCACCGCGTCCTCCAGCGTCAGGGCGGCGTTCTGCTGCGCCTGAAGGGCCTGTTCCTCCGCGCCGGCCATCACCAGCACATACTCGCCGCGGGGCGCGTTGACCGCATACCAGGCGGCGGCCTCGCCCAGCGTGGTTTTGGTGATCTCCTCATGCAGCTTGGTCAGCTCACGGCAGAGCGTCACACTGCGCCGTTCGCCGAAGGCAGCGCACAGGTCGTCCAGCGTTTGCCGCAGTTTATGCGGCGCTTCGTAAAATATGACGGTGCGCGTCTCGCCCTTCAAAAATTCCAGACGGGCGCGGCGCTCTTTTTTGGGCACCGGCAGAAACCCTTCAAACACAAAACGCCCGGTCGGCTGCCCGCTGACGGCCAGCGCCGTCACGCAGGCGGAGGCGCCGGGGACCGGCGTCACCCGGATGCCGCGGGCCAGCGCGTCCCGCACGATGACTTCGCCGGGGTCGCTGATGCAGGGCATTCCCGCGTCGGAGCACAGCGCGCAGCTTTCGCCCGCCTGGATGCGCTGCAGGATCGCTTCGCCCCGGAACAGCGCGTGCTCGTAGTAGCTGACCAGCGGTTTTTTCAGCCCCAGGTAGTTGAGCAGCTTGACGGTGACACGGGTATCCTCGGCGGCGACGAAGTCCACCGCGCCGAAGGTGGCCGCCACACGGGGCGGCATGTCGTCCAGATTGCCGATGGGCGTGGCGACGATGTAGAGCGTTCCGGCCATGGGCCGCACCTGCCTTTACTTTGGGATGGCCGCGGCCCGGCCGCGGGAATTCTTTGTTCCCTATTATAGCGCACCGCTGCGGCGCGGTCAAACAAAACACGGCCCCCGCCGGCGGCGGGGGCCGTGTGGTCAGCCGGTGACCTGGTTGTTCAGCGGTTCGCCGCGGGCAAAGGCGCGGGCGTTTTCCATGGTGGTGATGGCGATGCTTTGCAGCGCCGTGCGGGTAAAAAAAGCCTGATGGCTGGTGACCACCACGTTGGGGAAGCTCAGCAACACCGGCACCACCTCGTTTTGCAGCACCTCGTTGGAGAAATCCTCAAACACCTGGCCGTCCTCGTCCTCGTACACGTCCAGCCCCACGCCCGCGAATTTGTGAGCGCGCAGCGCGTCCACCAGCGCGCCGGTGTCGATCAGGCCACCCCGGCTGGTGTTGACCAGGATCGCTGAGTCGCGCATCAGCGCGATGGTTGCGGCGTTGATCATGTGGTGGGTACCCTCGGTCAGCGGGCAGTGCAGGCTGACCAGGTCGCTGGCACGCAGCAGTTCGGGCAGCTCCACATAGCGGACCAGGCCGTCCAGCGCGGGGTTCCGGTACTGGTCATAGGCCAGCACCGTCATGCCGTAGCCGCGGCAGATGCGCGCCATGGCCGCGCCGATCCGTCCGGTGCCCACAATGCCCGCCGTGCTGCCGTACAGATTGTACCCCAGCAGGCCGTCCAGCGCGAAATTGTTGTTGCGCACCTTGACGTAGGCCTTGCAGATGCGCCGGTTGGCCGCCTGCGCCAGCGCCATGGCGTGCTCGGCCACCGCCTCCGGGCTGTAACCGGGCACCCGCAGCACCGGGATCCCCAGCCGCGCCGCCGCGTCCAGATCCACGTTGTTGTAGCCGGCGCAGCGCATCAGCAGCACACGAACCCCCACCCGGGCCAGCTGTTCCAGCACCGGCGCGCCGCAGTCGGCGTTCACAAAGGCGCAGGCCGCGTCGCTGCCCGCTGCCAGCGGTGCGGTGTCCTCGTCCAGGTTGGCGGCCAGAAATTTGATCTCGCACCCGTAATCCGGGTCGGCGGCCAGCACGTCGAAATACAGATGATCGTACTCCCGCGTGCCGAAAAATGCAATCTTCATGCGGTATCCCTCCCAGTTCGTCCCGGTTAGCATACCCCGGCCCGGCCCCAAACATACAAAAAGCCCCCGCGCGAACGCGCGGGGGCGGGAACGGGTCGGAATCAGCCCTTGGCCTGAATGGCGGCGTCGATGGCCTTGGCGGCCTCCTTGCCGGCGCCCATGGCCAGAATGACGGTGGCAGCGCCGGTGACGGCGTCACCGCCGGCGTAGACGAACGGGCGGCTGGTCAGGCCGTCGGGGCCGTCGGTGATGATGCAGCCGTGGTTGTTGGTCTCCAGACCGGGGGTGGTGGAGCGGATCAGCGGGTTGGGGCTGGTGCCCAGCGCCATGATCATGGTATCCACGTCCAGCGTGAACTCGCTGCCCTGCTTGACCATGGGACGGCGGCGGCCGGAAGCGTCCGGCTCACCCAGTTCCATCTCTACGCAGGTCATGCCCTTCACATAGCCCTTGTCGTCGGCCAGGACCTCGACGGGGTTGGTCAGCGTCTTGAAGATGATGCCTTCCTCCTCGGCGTGCTCCACTTCCTCGCGGCGGGCGGGCAGCTCGGCCATGCCGCGGCGGTACACAATGTACACCGTCTCGGCGCCCAGACGCTTGGCGCAGCGGGCGGCGTCCATGGCCACGTTGCCGCCG
>JBJEYG010000017.1:0-2742 GCA_051886555.1 Gemmiger sp. | reverse complement strand
TCTCGTGGGCTTCATCATTCTTTTTTGCCCCTCCTTTGCTGAAGAACTGTCGCAGACCGCCCGGCTCCTTTTTTTCCTCGACTTCGGGCGGAATAATCTCCTCCTGCAACAGGCTGAACAGATTCTGACGGTCCAGACGGCGGATCAGTACGCCGTTCTTCGCCATGGAAATGATCCCGGTTTCCTCCGAAACGACCACAACGATTGCGTCGGAGTTCTCGCTCATTCCCAGCGCTGCACGGTGACGGGTCCCCATGTCCTTTCCCATTTCCAGATTGTTGGAAAGCGGCAACACACAGCCTGCAGCAATAATCTTTCCGTCCCGGATAATGGTAGCGCCGTCATGCAACGGAGTGCCCTCATAAAAAATGGTGCCCAGCATTTCGGGAATAACATCCGCATTCAGCGGCGTGCCGGTACGGATAATCTCCGCCAGATCATTATAGCGTTCCAGTACCATCAGCGCCCCGGTATGTGTGTCCGAAAGTTGCTCCGCCGCATCACAGATGGCCACAACAGCGCTTTGCCACTGACCGCGCAGCCCGGGGTCGGCCTTGCGCCCGGAGGACATCAGACGCTGTACCCAGTTGGACGTACGTCCAATACGTTCCAGGCCACGGCGAAGTTCCGGTTGGAAAATCACGACCACCGCAATAATGCCGACCTGCACAATACTGGAAAGCACCCAACTGACGGTGCGCAAATTACAGTAAGCAGCCAGCGCGTAAATGCACAAAAAGATCAGAACGCCTTTGATGACCTGTCCGGCGCGGGTTTGCCGGGCCAGTTTGATCAGTTCGTACATGGCAACCGTAATAACCAGCACGTCCACCGCGTCCTGGATATTGAAGGTACTGAAGTTGTTAAGGATGCTGATGATAAACTCGTTGTTCATAAACGTGCAGGGCCCCCTTGGCTGCCGGATGGTATCAATTTAGTATAACACGCCGCCGCGCCCCGCGCAACGAAAACGGCCGCAAAACCCGTGTAAAAATCAGGTGAGCAGTGCAATGGCATGGGCTGCAATCCCCTGGCCCGCGCCGGTAAAGCCCAGATGCTCCTCCGTGGTAGCTTTCACACTGACCTGGTTCCTGTCAATTTCCAGCGCGGCGGCAATATTGGTCCGCATGGCGGGAATGTGCGGCGCCAATTTGGGTGCCTGACACAGAATGGTAGCATCGATATTTCCTACCGCATACCCGGCCTCGCGCAGCAGCTTGCTCACATGGCGCAGCAATTCCAGCGAATCAGCGCCCTTGTATTGGGGATCCCGATCGGGGAAGTGCTGTCCGATATCGCCCAAAGCTGCCGCCCCCAGCAATGCGTCCATAACCGCATGTACCAGTACATCGGCGTCTGAATGCCCCAACAAGCCTTTTTCATAGGGAATGGTCACACCGCCCAAAATTAGTTTACGGTCCTCCGACAGCTGATGAACATCGTAACCATGACCAACACGCATCTGCTTTTCTCCTTTCAGATCCTCCTGGGTTGTAATTTTTAAATTCTCATATGCACCGGCAGTCAGATGCACCGGCAGTCCCGCCAGTTCAAAAAGGCTGCAATCGTCGGTAACGCTGTCCAGCGCCGGGCCGTGCACCCCGTCCAGTGCTTGAAGATACAAATCTCGCCGGAAGCACTGCGGCGTCTGCACCGCATACAGTGTGGCACGATCCGGTGTTGCCTGCACAGTGCCGTCTGCCGCCGCAATTTTGATGGTATCCTTGACCGGCACTGCCGGAGCGGCTGCGCCATACCGGAACGCACCCGCGAGCGCACCGTCAATCACCGTGCTTGAAACAAAGGGTCTTGCCGCATCATGAATGGCCACATATGCGCCCTGCGCCACAGCAAGCCCTGCCCGCACACTCGCCGCCCGGGTCGCGCCGCCATGCACCACAACGGTGGGTTTGACACAGTCCGCCGCAGCCGCCCGGCAGGCTTCCTCGTTGGCACCGGCCACAAGAACCAGCTGTGTAACAAGCGGATGGCTGTCAAAGGTATGAACGCTGCGCAGCAGTACCGTCTGCCCGCCGGGCAAAGAATAGCTGAGCTTGTCGAATCCCATGCGTCGTGACGCACCCGCCGCCACAATAATTGCCGTAACGGTATGCTGTGTGTCCATAGATGTTCCGTCCTTCCCGCCGATGCGGCCGTTGATTTAAAAACATTATATAATTTATCGGGCTGAAAATCCATAAATTCCTCAGAAATTTGCCCCATACACACATTCTTGCCTCCGAACCGCGCAAAGCGGCGGCACACCCCGTCTTTTGGAGGTATGCCGCCGCTTTTGTTGATTTCCGCTTGCCGCATTATGCACGGCGTTTTTTATCCAGCCGTATTTTGTCGGCGATCATTGCGATAAACTCGCTGTTGGTCGGTTTGCCGCGCAAATTGTGGATTGTGTAACCGAAATAGCTGTTGAGCGTGTCCACATCGCCACGGTCCCAAGCCACCTCAATGGCGTGACGGATCGCACGCTCCACGCGGGAAGCAGTGGTTCCGTTGCGCTTGGCAATCTCGGGATACAGACGCTTGGTCACAGCATTGATGTATTCGTGATCGTCTACCGTCAGCAAAATGGCGTCCCGTAGAAACTGGTACCCTTTGATGTGGGCGGGTACGCCGATCTGATGCAGAATCTCTGTGACCGTCAATTCGTCACTGTCCTGAGAAATTGCCGAATGCACTGGCGGCGTTCCTGCCGCTTTCAGTACACGGGATACCAACACATTTTCG
>JBJEYG010000016.1:0-2744 GCA_051886555.1 Gemmiger sp. | reverse complement strand
TACTGCCTCGCTCCCCAAAGCGTATTCTGGCGGTTGCCGACACTGCGGAAAACAGTTATAATAAAGCTAATACCATTAAAGGAGCGGCTATGAAACGAGTTGAGATCTATACCGACGGCGCGTGCAGCGGCAACCCCGGCCCGGGTGGCTGGGGCGCAATTCTGCGTTATCGCACGCCCACTAAGGTTTACGAAAAAGAGTTATCCGGCGGAGAGGCACAGACCACCAACAACCGCATGGAAATCACCGCATTGCTGCGCGCGCTGCAGCAGCTGAACGCCCCCTGTGAAATCGAACTGTACAGCGACAGTCAATACGTCATCAACGGGTTGGAAAAAGGTTGGGCCAAGGGCTGGCGTGCGCGCGGCTGGCGCAAGGCGGACAAATCTCCCGCCCTGAACGCCGACCTGTGGGCCGAACTGCTGAACGAGAGCGAAAAACATACGATTCATTACCATTGGTTGAAAGGTCATGCCGGGCATCCTGAAAACGAACGTTGCGACCGTATGGCGGTGGAGCAAAGCAAAAAATACGGCGGCCGCCAAGCTTGACCGCGAAAGGAAGTTAACATTATGGTAGATTTGTACTCCGGTTTCAATACCTTTGAAAAGCAGGATAAGATTTTGGTCGGCATGAGCGGCGGTGTGGATTCCAGTGTGGCCGTACGCATTTTGCAGGAGCAGGGCTTTTATGTGCAGGGCGCGGTGATCCGCTTCTCCCCCGCTCACGACAAAGAAGTGGAGGAAGCCAAGGCCGCAGCCAAGGCGTTGTCCATTTCGCTGTATGTGATTGATGCCACCGAAGAATTTGAAACTCAGGTGGTTCAGCCCTTCTGTGAGAGTTACTGCTCCGGGCGTACGCCCAATCCCTGCATTCTGTGCAACCCGGCGGTGAAATTCCGGCTTCTTGCCGAAAAGGCGGATGAACTCGGTTTCCCTTACATTGCCACCGGGCATTATGCCCGCGTGGAACAGTGTAAGGATGGTGTCTGCCGCCTGTGCACGCCGGAAAGCGCCGCGCGTGACCAGACCTACATGCTGTACAGGCTGGGTCAGAACATTCTGTCACGGCTGATTTTGCCGCTGAGCGATTTCGACAAGGAGGATGTTCGCGATATCGCCCGGGACATTGATCTTCCCTGCGCCGATACCCCTGACTCAATGGAGATTTGTTTTGTGCCGGACGGCGATTATGCCGGATTCATTGCCCGGCGTGGCATGACGGCAAAAAGCGGACGTTTTATCGGACCAAACGGGGAAGATTTCGGCCCCCATGCAGGCGTAGAGCATTACACGGTTGGTCAGCGCAAAGGTCTTGGCATTGCAGCAGGACGCCCGCTCTTTGTACGCGCCATCAGCCCGGATGGAGATGTACTGTTGGCCGAGAGCGGGCAGGAATATTTCAGCCGTATTACGCTGAGCAACATTGTAACGCCGGACGGCAAGCCGCTTCCCGCCGGTGATTACCGCGTTAAGATCCGCAGCGCTGCCAAAGCGGTTCCCTGCACTTTCAACGGCAATTCCACCGTCCTGTTCCCCGAACCGGTGCGTGCTCCCGCCCCCGGCCAGAGCGCGGTATTTTACCGCGGCGGCTTTGTATTCGGTGGTGGCTTGATCGACAGTGCTGAATAATTTTTGCAGCCAGCAAAATGCCCGGCAGGGCAGCGCACAACGCGCTTTCCTGCCGGGCATTCTTATCTGTCTTTTAGGTTACTGCTTGGCCTGCTCGGCACGCTTTTTGGCAATGGCAACCAGAGCGTCCTTGCGGGACAGGTTGATGCGTCCCTGCTGGTCGATATCGGTGACCATGACAATGATGGGATCGCCCACGGCAACCACATCCTCCACATGTTCCACGCGATGATCGTCCAGCTTGGAGATGTGAACCAGCCCCTCCTTACCGGGAGCGATCTCAACAAAAGCGCCAAAGTTCATCAGACGGGTCACGCGGCCTTTGTAGATAGCACCCACCTCGGGATCCTCCACAATGGTGTTAATGGTAGCAATGGCACGCTTGGCATCGTCGGCATCCACCGCGGAGATAAAGACGTGGCCGTCCTCCTCAACGTCGATCTTGCAGTTGCAGGTAGCGCACATTTCCTGAATGACCTTGCCGCCCTTGCCGATGACATCCTTGATCTTATCCACAGGGATCTGCATACTGAACATCTTGGGCGCATACTTGGACAGCTCGGCGCGAGGCTCCGCAATAACGGGCTTGATGATGTCATCCAGGATATACAAACGGCCCTTACGGCACTTCTCCAGCGCTTCCTCAATAATGTCGTAGGTCAAGCCGTCCACTTTGATGTCCATCTGGATGGCGGTGATACCGCGGCGAGTACCGCCAACCTTGAAGTCCATATCGCCATGGAAATCCTCAACACCCTGAATATCCAGCATGGTCATCCAGCGTCCGCCTTTGGCGGGATCCCCTTCGGTGATTAAGCCGCAGGAAATGCCGGCAACCGGTGCCTTGATGGGCACACCTGCATCCATCAGCGCCAGCGTAGAGCCGCAGATGGACGCCTGGGAGGTGGATCCATTGGAGGACAGGACCTCGGATACACAACGGATGGTGTACGGGAATTCTGCCATATCAGGCAGTACCGGAATGAGCGCACGTTCCGCCAGGTTTCCATGGCCGATCTCGCGGCGGCCGGGGCTGCGGGGCGCACGGGCTTCGCCCACAGAGTAGGGCGGGAAGTTGTAGTGGTGGATGTAACGCTTGGTAGGCGTATCGGA
>JBJEYG010000015.1:0-2745 GCA_051886555.1 Gemmiger sp. | reverse complement strand
GGAAACAGAACGCAAACCGCACGTCCACCTTGCTTTTGTCTTTATAGACGCAACCGGGTTCTCCTCCCGTGTAGCGTCCGGGTTTTTGCACCAGGCTCAGCGCCTCGCGCATTTTCGGGGAAAATTCCGACATTTTACAATTCCTCCAGCAGTTGCTTTTTGTATTGTACCCTATTTCTGCCCGGAATGCAATTTTTCCGATGCAAAACACTTTGTGCCGATTTGCAATTGCCGCAGGCAATCCACCGCAGCAGCCCCGTCCAGTCCAGGCAGCGGAAGAAGATTGAAGCCGCCCGTCAGCACATTTGCCGCGGCAAACCAGTGCCCTGCATAGGAATATCCCGCCCAGCTTTCCATGCAGATCAAAAACAGGACACAGCAAAGAAAGTTGGCGCACGGCCCTGCCACTGCCAGCAAAAGCCGTCGTCCGGGCGAAAGAATCACTCCGCGCATGGAAAGGCAAATTCCGGTCACCGATACAGTGAGTTCCGGCAAGCGGTGCAACAATACAGCGAACACAACGATATGTCCTGCTTCGTGCAGCAGGCTTGCCGCAAGAGCCATACGCGCCAGGCCGGTGCCGTCCCATACCAGAAGCGCTGCCAGCGCAAACAAAACAAGCTCCGGGCGGCTGACTTTTACCTTTTTATGCGCAGAACGTCTGCAGAAATTCTGTTGGATCATAGCGCACGCCCCAATGCAGCAATTCAAAATGCAGGTGGGGACCGGTAGCCTTGCCGGTTTGCCCAACGGTGCCGATCAGCTGTCCTTTTTGCACAGGTTCGCCACTGCGCACAAAAATATATTGAAGGTGCGCGTACAACGTTTCGTCGCCATCCTCATGCAGAATGCGCAGATAATTCCCGTAACTGTCGCCGCAGGAAGCACGCCGCACCACGCCGTCCATCACCGCATAGACCGGCGCGCCTTCGGCTGCGTCAAGATCATCCCCTGTGTGAAAATCTTCTTTGCTGTCCAGTACGCTGGGGCTTTGGCGCCATCCGTACCCTGAATTGGTGAGAGCATCATCGCTCAGCGGATATACTGCGTCCTGCTGCGGCAGATAGCTCTCAAGGCTGCTGCCATACGGCGCGTCCTCCTGTGCTCTGCCATGCGGTACGGGACGGGATAAGCCTTTCGCGGAAAGGGCCTCGCGCGCAGCCTGCTCTGCTGAAGAAAACGCCTCCTGTGTAAACTTGATCAAATTGCGTCCATCGTAAGGGAACGCTTCCCAGCCGCAGGCCAACATCTCCCGATAAGTTTCCCGCATGGTACGATACCAGGGCAAATCAAATTGCCGTGCTGCTGCAGCAAGTGCGAGTACCAGCGCACACAGCAAAATTTGGCCCCACAGCAGTGTGTTGCCATACTCTTTGACAGGCTTGTTCGCCGCAGAATGATCCCAGTTCTGTTCTTTCCGTTCGCTCTGCTGTTGCCCACTTTGCGTCTGCGCTGCGTCTTGCCACATAAACTTCACCCCACAGACTTTTATGCCGGAACACATAAAAAAATACCGGACCCGGCGTTTGTTGCGCCAAGTCCGGTACAATTGCCCAGATTTCATTCGCCAAGCGCGGCACGGAGTTCCTCAAAAAAGGCGTCCATCAGCTTTTGGGGCTTGGCAAATAGTCCAAGTCCATCTACGGTCAGGGTGCATTCCACGCTGGTGGAGTCGCCGCCGCCCAGAAGCAGCATCGTGCAGTTACCGTGCGCCTTACCGCAGGAGAAGGTACAGTCCATCCGGCGGGGCTTTTCCTTGCGCGTATACTGCACCTGCATGGTACCGCCGTCTTTTTTGCGCACCAACATGTCCATGCCGTCAGGTGTGATTTCGCACTCGCTGGCTTCCCTGTACCAATGGTTGAGCGAAAGGTTGGAAAGGTACAGCCATACCCGGCTGGGATCGCACCCATAGGTGGCTGTGGTAACACAGTTTTTCATACGCCAGAATCCTCTTATCGTAACAGATTACTTTTTTGCTTTTCCAAACAAGCGTTCCAGCAACGGACGGCGGTCGGCATTTACGGCGACAGGCCGCGGACGGTAAACCGGCTTTTGTGTCACAACAGGGCGCGCCGTGCGCGTAGAACGTGTTGTTTTGGGCGAAGCGGTTTGATCCCGCTGCATTACCCAGTTGTGCTGGAAACAGCCGTACATGGCCATTTGACTGTCGATAGGCACTTCATCCGGCGCAGGCTTAACCTTGAGGTAACTGCCATCCGGCTGCATCTGCCAGGCGTTGACAGTGTCGCTCAACTGCAAATCCAGCACACGGCGCAGCATTTTGGCGATCGCGGGATCATCCACACGGACGCCAACCTCCACACGGCGCTCGGTGTTTCGGGTCAGAAAATCACCGGAAGCAATGTAAATGCGCATATCGTCGCCGTCGCCAAAACAGTAAATCCGGGAATGTTCCAGATAACGCCCCACCAGACTGCGGATATGAACATTTTCCGTCTTGCCCGGCACGCCTGCGCGGATACAACAGATGCCGCGCACAATCATATCCACACGTACACCGGCGCAGCTTGCCGCACTGATGCGATTGATGATGTCCGGGTCGTTGATCGAGTTGTTTTTCAGAATCATCGAGGCAGGTTTGCCTTCCTTGGCGCGCGCGATTTGGCGATCCATCTCGGATAGCAGCACCGACTTAAAGCGAAGCGGCGCCACAAGCATGGTATCAGCCTCGCTGGTCAGCCGCTGTACTGCCATGTTGTTAAACACTGCACTGGCTTCAGA
>JBJEYG010000014.1:0-2757 GCA_051886555.1 Gemmiger sp. | reverse complement strand
ATGTAGGCCCCGACGACGGGGACTGCTTCCAGACCGGGGCGCTGGTGGATCTGTTTGTCCGCAAGTGGGGCGACGGTCTTCGGTGGGTCAGCCGCCCGGACGGCGGCCCCCATGAGGCCAACTTCCTGAAGCTGGACTGCACGCTGCTGAAGACGACCTTTGGCTGGAAGCCCCGCTGGAATCTGGACACGGCCATCGAAAAGGTCGTGGAGTGGAGCAAGTGCTGGATGAATGGCGGCGACGTCCGGGCGTGCATGGACGCTCAGATCGCTGAGTTTTTGCAGGCATGAGCGTCGAACCGGAAATTTCCCGCCTGAAGCAGGCGATGGAGCGGGAGAAAATCGTGCCGGAGCGCGGGCTGGGCGAAGAGTTGTTTCTATTTGCCAGCACGCTGATGCCGACGGTCAATGTGGATCTGCTCGTGACCAACGACAGGCGGCAGATATTGCTTTCCTGGCGGGATGATCCGCACTGCGGAACGGGCTGGCATGTTCCGGGCGGGTGCATTCGCCTGAAGGAGACCTGCGAGACCAGGATCCGCAAGACTGCGATGGCCGAGCTGGGCACGGAGGTCCTGTTTCAGCCGGAGCCCGTCGGCGTATTCGAAATCTTCTTTGAGAACCGGCGACCGGGACTGATCGATCAGAATGAGCGCGTCCATACGGTGACGCTGGCGTATGCCTGCCACCTTCCGAAGGGCGTTTCCATTGCCCCTGAACGGATGCGGGAAGGTACAACGGGATGCCTGCGTTGGTTTGACGGCCTGCCGGAGAATCTTCTGGATATCCAATCCTGTTATCGGGAACATTGGTCCGAACTGAGTAAAAAAATATGGAGGAATTGAAAATGGCACATTGGAATAATGAACAGGAAGCCCGCGAGCAGATCAAGCAGATGGTCACGGAGTATTATCACGACTTCAAGGAGAAGAAGACGCCCTTCCAGGAGGGTGACCGAATCACCTATGCGGCCCGCGTGTTCGACGAAAAGGAGATGTGCGCGCTGACCGACGCCACCCTGGATTTCTGGCTGACCACCGGCCGCTTCTCCGATCAGTTTGAGAAGGAGTTTGCCGCCTGGCTGGGCGTGAAGTATGCGCATCTGGTCAACAGCGGTTCCTCTGCCAATTTGATCGCCTTCTCCGTGCTGACCGCTCCCGAGCTGGGCGACCGTCAGATTCGCCGCGGCGACGAGGTCATCACCGTTGCCTGTGGCTTCCCCACCACCGTCACGCCCATTCTGCAGTACGGCGCGGTTCCGGTGTTTGTGGATGTGACCGTTCCCCAGTACAATATCGATGTGAACAGCCTGGAGGCCGCGCTGTCCGATAAGACCAAGGCGGTCATGATCGCGCACACGCTGGGCAATCCCTTTGATCTGGCGGCGGTCAAGGCCTTCTGCGACAAGCACAATCTGTGGCTGGTCGAGGACAACTGCGACGCGCTGGGTACCCGCTATACCATCGGCGATGAGACCCGATTCACCGGCGCCTGGGGTGACATCGGCGCCAGCAGCTTCTATCCGCCGCACCACATGACCATGGGCGAAGGCGGCTGCGTGTATACCAACAATCCGCTGCTGCACCGCCTGATCCTGTCCTACCGTGACTGGGGACGCGACTGCATCTGCCCCTCCGGTCGCGACAACTTCTGCGGCCATCGCTATGACGGCCAGTACGGCGAGCTGCCGGCCGGCTACGATCACAAGTATGTTTACAGCCACTTTGGCTACAACCTGAAGGTGACCGACATGCAGGCCGCCATCGGCTGTGAGCAGCTGAAGAAGTTCCCGTCGTTCATCGAGCGCCGCCGCCACAACTGGGATCGCCTGCACAAGGCGCTGGAGTCCGTTCAGGATCGGATCATCCTGCCCGAGCCGGCTGCCAACAGCCGTCCTTCCTGGTTCGGCTTCCTGATCAGCGTGCGTCCGGAAACCGGCCTGGATCGCAAGGAGGTCGTCCGCTACATCGAGGATCACAACGTCCAGACCCGACTGCTGTTCAGCGGCAACCTGATCAAGCACCCCTGCTTCGATCAGATTCGCGGCACCGACGCCTATCGCGTGGTGGGCGATCTGAAGACGACGGATTTCATCATGAATAACACCTTCTGGGTGGGCGTCTACCCGGGTATGACCGATGAGATGATCGACTACATGGCGAAGGTGATCAAAGAGGCGGTGCATGCATGATCAAACGAGCTTGGCAGAAGTCGTTTTCTCTTACCTATGGTGACATCAGAATAGCCGCGGTCACCTATGCACTGATACCGGTAGTGCTGTTCCTTACATGCTTTCTGAAATGGTATTTTGCACTGCCCGGTTTGCTCGCAGTTGGGGTAAGTTATCGCAATATATTGAAGAACCGGAAGAAGAATACACTGCGTCCGGAAGCGATTGTACTTCGCGTTTCGACCATGGTGATCATTTTCTTCGTGGCATTGCTGTGGTGTCAGCTGGGCGGATTGAACGGCTATTTGTTCCAAACATCGGATTGGGACTGCCGGAATGCCATTTTCCGAGATTTGATCACTCACAGATGGCCAGTCGTATATGAATCTTCCAATTCGGCACTGGTGTATTACGTTGGACACTGGCTGCCGGCTGCGCTGGTTGGTAAAGCGGCTGATGCGTTGTTCCATTCAGTCAGATTTACGTGGTTTGCAGGGCGCATGGCGCTTTGGGCATGGACATCACTTGGACTTTCGCTCATCATGCTGCTCTTGTTCACGTTTGTAAATGCAAAGTCAACGAAGAAGC
>JBJEYG010000013.1:0-2762 GCA_051886555.1 Gemmiger sp. | reverse complement strand
TGACCAGGTAAACAGCATGACAAGAATCAGAACAACCGCGTAAATAATCATGCGGTAATCCTGCAGGCCTCGCATTGCCTCCGGAAGGATATAGAGCACTGTCGCAGAAATTACGCTGCCAAGAATATTGCCCATACCGCCCAGAACCACAAACACCAGGATCAGGATGGAAGTATTATAGTCAAACTTCTTTGCGACCAGCGAGGAGAAGTTCAAAGCGTACAGTACGCCGGCCATACCGGCGAATACCGCGGAAGTAATGAAGGCCATCAACTTGTAATTGGTGATATTTATGCCGATGCTCTGCGCAGCAATTTCATTGTCGCGGATTGCGGTAATGGCGCGGCCGGCACGAGAGTTGATCAGGTTAAGCACCACAACCAGCGTGATCAGAATCAGGATAATTCCCATCGTAAAGGTGGAAGCTTTTTTGATGCCGGTGATACCCATCGCGCCATTAATCAGAACGACACCATCCGGTGCAAGACCCATCGAGGCAGAGTCTTTCAAAGAAAAATGCAGACCATTGGAATCGTAGCCAAGATAACAGGCATTCATGAAGTTCTTAATAATTTCCCCAAACGCAAGCGTGACAATGGCCAGATAGTCACCGCGCAGACGAAGCACCGGAATGCCAATGAGCAAGCCGAACAGACCGGCTACCAGACCGCCCACCAGGAAGGCAAGCAAGACAGAAGCCACCAACGGAAGTCTGCCATAAGTAATGGTATACACCAGCGTACCAGCAAAAGCGCCCACACTCATAAAGCCGGCATGGCCAAGGCTTAGTTCGCCCAGAAAACCGACTGTCAGATTCAGGCTGATTGCAAGTACCACATAGGCACAGATCGGCACAAGCTGGCCGGAAAAAGAACTGGTCAGCATCCCTGCGGCCCCCAAAATAGAAACCACTGCATAAAAGGCCAGCACAATACCGAAAGTGATCAGGTTACTTTTGGTCGTTCTTTTCATACTTTGAAATTTCGTCATCTCGCATCACCTTACACTTTCACGTTGACCTTTTTCCCCAGAAGGCCGGTTGGTTTGACCAGAAGCACAACAATCAGCACCATAAATACGATGGCGTCAGAAAGCTGTGTGGAGATATAGGCCTTGCTGAGGTTTTCGATGATGCCCAGAAGGATACCGCCAAGAAAAGCGCCGGGAATGGAACCAATGCCGCCAAACACGGCCGCAACAAACGCCTTAATACCGGGCATTGCACCGGTTGTGGGCTGCAAAGTCGGATAAGAAGAGCACAACAATGCGCCGGCAACCGCAGCCAGCGCAGAGCCAATGGCAAATGTCAGCGAGATGGTTGCATTGACATTGATGCCCATCAACTGAGCAGCGCCACGGTCTTCGCTGACAGCCTGCATTGCATGACCGGTGGATGTGTGATTGATAAAGAAGGTCAATGCAATCATGATGACAATACAGGCAACGATTGTAACGATCGTCTCTCCGGAGATGACCAGCTGGCCATCAAACAGAGAAACCGACTGAAGCGTGACAATGGATTTGAAGCTTTTGGGGTCGGATTTCCACAGAAGCTGCGCTACCTGCTGAAGCAGGTAGCTGACACCGATAGCCGTGATCAACACAGCCAGCGACGGGGCGTTGCGCAGAGGACGATAGGCCACGCGCTCAATGGTAATGCCCAGCAACGTACAAACCACCATTGCCATCAGCAGCGAAACAATGGGATTCAGCCCAAAAGAGCCGAATGCAAAGAATACCACGTAACTGCCGATCATGATAATATCGCCGTGGGCGAAGTTCAGCATCTTGGCAATGCCGTACACCATCGTGTAGCCCAGAGCGATCAGCGCATAAACGCTGCCCAAGCTGATCCCGTTGATCAGGTAGGTCAAAAATTGCATTGCGTATACACCTCTCACTAACAGATTCCGACTTTCCCCGCCGCTTCGACTGGTAAAGCTCCATAAAACGACTTTTATTTTAGCACAATCGGACGGCAAAAACAATCATTTTGTTACAAAAGGAAAAAAGGCGGCTGCCGAATCTCGACTCGGACAGCCGCCTTTGGCCTGTTTATTTCACTTCGACCGTTTGACCGTCCCTAAAGGAATCTCAGTCAGCCAGGGCGTAGGCGCCATCAGCAATGACATAGACCTTCGGGTCTTTGGAAACGAAGCCGTCAGCATCCCAAGTCTGGCCCTCACCGGTGGTACCATTGAAGGTCATGCTGGTGAACTGAGCTTTCAGGATCTCGTTCATCTCAGAAGCGCTCATGTCGCCGTTGATCTCGCCTGCCAGAACTGCCTGGTAGATGGCGTAAACACAGTCATACGCATCGGCAGCAAACTGGTTGGGGGTCTCACCGTAAGCTTCCTCATAAGCAGTAACAAAACTCTTGGTGGTCTCGTCATCGCCAAAAGCGGAGAAGGGGCACAGCATCATCAGGCCTTCTGCCATGGTGGTGTCGAAGCCTTCCACATCCAGGATGCCGTCCATGCCGTCGCAGCCGAAAAACTTAGGCTCATAGCCGATCTTGGCGGCAGCAGACAGGATCTGGGTGGTTTCCGTGTAGTAGATGGGCAGGAATACCAGATCAGCACCGGCATCCTTGCACTTGGCAACCTGCGTGGACAGATCGCTTTTGTTATCGCTGGTGAAGCTCTCCGCAGTTACAATCTCCAGACCTTTGTTGGCGGCCTCAGTTTGGAAAGCGCCGTAAATGCCGGTAGAGTAAGCGTCAGAAGAATCGTAGATGATGCCAATCTTGGTACCCAAGCCCT
>JBJEYG010000012.1:0-2771 GCA_051886555.1 Gemmiger sp. | reverse complement strand
CGATCTGGCGCCATGACCGCTCTGCTGAAAGACGCCCTCGATCCCAACCTGGTACAGACGTTGGAGAATAACCCTGCCATTATCCATGGCGGTCCCTTCGCCAACATCGCCCACGGCTGCAACAGCGTCATGGCCACCAAGCTGAGCCTGAAATTGGCCGATTACGTGGTTACCGAGGCAGGTTTCGGCGCCGATTTGGGCGCCGAGAAATTCCTGGACATTAAATGCCGTATGGCAGGCGTTGCCCCCAGCGCGGTTGTGCTGGTTGCCACCGTGCGTGCGCTCAAGAGCCACAGCGGCGTTGCCAAGGCGGATCTTTCCAAGCCCAACGCGGAGGCGGTTCGCAAAGGCTCCGCCAACCTGGCCCGCCACATAGACAACCTGAAAAATCAGTTTGGCCTGCCGGTCTGTGTGGCCATCAACGCCTTCCCCACCGACACCGCCGAAGAAATGGACGTGGTGCGTACCGTCTGCGCCGAGGCCGGTGTGCCCTGCGCACTGTCCGAAGTGTTTGCCAAAGGCGGCGAAGGCGGCAAGGCGCTGGCCAACACCGTGCTTTCCATGCTGGAAGGCCAGGCGGAAGTGCCCGCCATCCAGTACACCTACGGTCTGGAGCAGCCGCTGAAGGAAAAGATCGAGGCGGTGGCCAAGAAGGTCTACCGTGCTGACGGCGTATCTTACTCCGCCGCAGCTGCCAAGACGCTGGCTGAGCTGACCGATATGGGCTATGGCAATCTGCCGGTCTGCATTGCCAAGACCCAATATTCTTTCAGTGATGACGCAAAGCTGCTGGCCGCTCCCACCGGCTTTACCATGAACGTGCGCGAAGTCCGGCTTTCTGCCGGCGCCGGCTTTGTGGTGGTTATCTGCGGCAGCATTATGACGATGCCCGGCCTGCCCCGCCACCCTGCCGCCATGGACATCGACTGCGACGCCGAGGGCCGCATCACCGGTCTGTTCTGATTTTAGAAAAGCATAAGGAAAGCGCATCCGCTGCCAAAAGCGGATGCGCTTTTTCTTATGTACGGGATCAGGCATGCTCCGTTTCTTCATCGCCGGTATCGTCCGCTTCCGCCTGGGAGATCAGGTCGGGAGCCGGTTCGCCGCCCGGCATGGTGGCGCCGAAGGTCGGCACAAAGAAATATTTCCGGATCACAAAAATCAACCCGATGGCCGCGACGCCCAGCAGGTTTTCCAGCGCTGAGCCGGAATCCAGTACCATGTGACGGGCAATGGCATACAAAAGCACTTCCAGCGCACTGCCGGGGCTGTGCTTGGCCAGCATCTTGATAAACTCGATGCCGATGACCAGGTTGAAGGCATGTTCAAGGAATTCATGGAACAACAACGTATCGGAATGCCAGAGCACCGGCAGTTCGCGGAGCAGCGGGATCTGACTGACGACCAGCCCCAGCAACACGAAAACGGCGACCGCGATTTCCAGGAAAGAAGCCACTTCCGCCAACTGTTCCCGTATTTTATGCTTGGCCTCCTCCTCTTTTTGGTGCAATGTAATTTTCTGTTCGTCGCTCATGGCATTCCCTCCACTGGCGGCGGGGAACCCGCCCGCTTTTGTTTTATTTTACCATGAACTGACCGGGATTTTCAACCAATTTTACGTAAAAATGCTGAATTATTATTGGTTTTGCGCGGCAGACAGCGACTTTTGCAGGAGATAGCGGACCTTGCCACCGTAGCAGCGCACCGTAGCGGCGACCCGGTAACCGCGATGCAGCCCGCTTTGCAGGCTTGCAGCATTGTCCGGGTGAACCGTGGCCAGCAGCGTATCAAACCCGCCGGTCCTGCTCAGGCGTGCCTCCGCCGTTTCGATCAGCCGCCCCTCCAGCGAATGGCCGCGATGGGCAGGTGCCACACAGCAGCTGTCCATCTGGGCAGTGCGGCGCAGCGCAGCATCCCCCATACCCAGCATTCGCCCCAGCGCATCCGGCGCGGTGCCCGCAAACTTAACGGTGAAATAGGCGGCCACCGTGCCGGCTGTGTCCGCCGCCACCAGACAAAATCCCTGTTCCCCGTCGAGATGCGCATTCAGGTAAGCTTCGTCATCGGCCACGAACCAGTCACCGTGGCCACAGTGCTCCAGTGCAGCAACGCTCTGCCGCACAATGGCAAGAATGTCCGGCACATCCTCCGGGCAGGCATTCCGGATGTGGTATTCCATTTTCCCGCCTCCTTATTGCGCAAAGCGCTGGCTGCGTTGACGGACCGAAATACACCGTTTCAGCCAGTTGCCGCGCACATAATAGACCGCAAAGCACAGCGACGCCAGCGACCAGGTAATGGGATAGCTCAGTTCCACCATGGTCACCGAGGGGAACGCCTGTACCGCCGTGACCAGCCATAGCACACGCAGCCCGCACACGCCAAAGCAGGTAATCAGGGTAGGCACTTTCACGTCGCCGCAGCCGCGCAGCGTGCCGGACAAAATTTCAATGGCCACATAGGTAATGTAGGTGGGCACCAGCACATGCATCATTTGCACCCCCTGTTCCACCACTGCCCCGTCGCTGCTGAACAGCCGGAACAGCACCCGCGCCGCAGGGTACAGCACGGCGCTGACAGCCAGCGTCAGCGCTGCCGCAATCGCCATGCAGACAGCGGTTCCTTTCCGGACCCGGTCATATAGACCGGCGCCAAAATTCTGGCCTGCAAAGGTGGTGATCGCCACGCCCAGTGAGCTGACCGTCATCCAGAACAGAAAATCAATCTTACCGTAAACGCTCCATGCCGCCACCACCGTCGTTCCAAAGCCG
>JBJEYG010000011.1:0-12165 GCA_051886555.1 Gemmiger sp. | reverse complement strand
CTCATACTTGGCGCCAACGTCAATGCCGCGGGTAGGTTCATCCAGCAGCAGCACCTCCGGGTTGGTCAGCAGCCAGCGGCCGAGAATGACCTTCTGCTGGTTGCCGCCGGACAGGCTGCGGATCTTGGTCTCCTGCGTGGGGGTCTTGGTGTGCATGGCGTCAATGGACCACTGGGTGTCCTTTTTCATGCTGGCGCTGTCCAGCACAAAGCCGAAGCGCAGATGCTTTTTCAGGCTGGAAATCACGGTATTCTCGCGGATGTTCAGAATGCCGAAGATACCGGTGGCCCGGCGCTCCTCGGTGAGCAGGGCGAAGCCGTTCCGGATGCTCTCGCGGGAGTTGCGGTTGCGGCAGACCTTGCCGCCCAGCTTGATGGTGCCGCTGTGGCGGGTGGCGACGCCGAAAATATTTTCCAGCGTTTCGGTGCGGCCGGAACCGTCCAGACCGGCCAGGCCGACGATCTCGCCCCGCCGCGCGGTGAAGGAGACGTCGCGCAGCAGCGAATACTGGGCGGAGAGGTTTTCCACTTCCAGGTAGACATCGCCGGGCTTGTTGGTCTTGGGCGGGAACTGGGCGCCCAGCTCACGGCCGACCATCAGCTTGATGATGGTGGGCATATCCAGCTCGCGGGCGGGGCGGGTGGCCACCCAGGTGCCGTCGCGCATGACGGTGATATCGTCCGAGATGCGCAGGATCTCGGCCATTTTGTGGCTGATGTAGATGATCCCCACGCCGCGGTCGCGCAGCATGTTGATGATGCGGAACAGGTGTTCCACTTCCTCCTCGGTCAGCGAGGAGGTCGGTTCGTCGAACACGATGACCTTGGAATTGTACGACACCGCCTTGGCGATCTCCACCATCTGCCGCTGGGAGACGGGCAGCGTGCTCATGATGCGGTGGGGGTCCACGTCGATCTCCAGTTCCTGAAAGACCTTCATGGTGTCGTTGTACATTTTGCGCTCGTCCACCATCACGCCGCCGATCAGCGGGTAACGGCCCAGCCACAGGTTGTCCATCACGCTGCGCTTGAGCGCCTGGTTCAGCTCCTGGTGCACCATGGCGACGCCGTTTTCCAGCGCCTCCTTACTGTTTTTGAAATTGACCTCGCGGCCCTCCAATGTGATGGTGCCTTCGTCCTTGGTGTAGATGCCGAACAGGCACTTCATCAGGGTGGACTTGCCCGCACCGTTTTCCCCCATCAGAGCGTGCACTGTGCCGCGGCGCACCGTCAGCGATACATGGTCCAGCGCCTTTACGCCGGGGAATGTTTTGGAGATGTCTGTCATTTGCAGCAAAACATTCTCGCCCATGCGTATCCCTCCTTACTTTTGTGAACTCTGCGGCCCGCCGGCCGCTGCTTATGAAAAGGGGCGGCTGCCGCAGTCACAGCAGCCGCCCCGCAATTCCTGGCGAACCCGAATTCTGTTTTCGGCAGATCAGCCCGCGTACTCCTGGTAAGCGATGAAGATCTTGTTGTTCAGGTTGTTGGCGGTGTCCTTGGTGTAGGAGTCGGTGTCGGCCAGCAGCCCCGCGCCGGAAGCCACGTTGCCGGCCAGGTGGGTGATGCACTCGGCCATGCCTTCGGCGTCCTGCTTGATGGTGCCGGTCATCTTGCCGGCGGCGATCAGCTGCTTGGCGGAATCGGTGGCGTCAACGCCGAACACGGGGATGGTCTTACCGGTGCCGTCGCCGGTGTTGTAGCCGGAAGCGTTCAGGGCGGCGATGCAGCCCTCGGCCATGTTGTCGTTGTTGCAGATGATGACTTCGATCATGTTGCCGTTGGCCTCAGAGAACTGGCTCAGGTTGGTCTGCATGTACTCCTGGGCAGCCTGTGCGCTCCAGGCGCCGGTCAGGTCGAGCTGGAACTTGTCGGCGTTGGAAGCGTCGAAGTACTCCATCTCGGGCTTGCCCGCGGCGGTCAGCACCGCGTTGGCGTCCTCAACGCCGTACTGGGTGCGGTAGATGGCCTCGACGTTGGCGGCGTCGCCCTTGAACAGGGCGTACTGGATCACGCCGTCGCCGTTCAGGTCGACCGCGTCGTAGTTTTCAAGCAGGTAGTTGCCCACCATTTTGCCCTGCATGTGGCCGGCCTCGGGGGCGTCGGTGCCGACGAACGCGATGTTCTCATACTTATTCAGGATGGCGCCCTCGGAACCGTCCTCCTCGACCGCGCGGTTGAAGAAGATGACGGGCACGCCGGCGGCGGCAGCCTTCTCGCAGACAGTGGAAGCCGCGTCGGAGGAGCCGGAGGTGACCAGGTTGACGATCAGCAGGTTGGCGCCGGAAGCAAGGGCGGTGTCGATCTGCTCGTTCTGGGTGGTCTGGCTGTTGTTGGAGTCATAGTCCTGATATTTGATGCCCGCAGCCTCCAGGTCGGCGTCCAGAGCGGAACGCACGCTGGAGATGTAGGTATCGCCGTAGGAATAATAGAAAACGGCGGCGTTGACAGAGGAAGCGCCGGCGCCTGCATCTTCGGAAGCGCTGCTGGCAGTGGAATCAGCGGCGGAGGATGCAGTGGAAGCGGAACTGGAGCTGCCGCCACAGGCAGCCAGGGACAGCGCCAGCGCGGAAGCGGTGAGTAAAGCAAGTACCTTCTTCATAAGTTATTCTCCTTCTCAATAAAAGCGGTCGGGCAGACGGGCGCACGGCCTGCCTGCATGTTCATGATACATGAAACCTTTTTCCATGGCAAGGGGAAATCCGCACAAAAAACATGCAGATTCTTTGACAATGTGCTCAATCCCGTCTGTATTTGCAAAATTTTATCAAACCATCATTCTTTTTTCTTGTTTCGTTCGGTCTCTTTCCGGCCTTTTTACCATTCTGTAACCATCCGGGGCACAAAAAACGCCGCCGTACCCGGCCGGGTACGGCGGCTTCTGTCGCTTTTTGCTGAAAAACATTTTCAAGTTTCGGGCGTCTGCCCGTTTTCCTCCTCCTCCGGGGCATCCTCCGGCTCGCAGGTTTCGCCCTCCGCTTCAGCGGTCCCGGCGGCGGCCTTCTCGGCGTCGCGCCGCTGCACCCCGGCCCACAGCGCCTCCCGCTCCTCCGGGCTCATCGCCGCCACCGCGTTCAGGATTTCCTCCGCCCGTTTTTCGGCGGCCTTTTCCCGCATCTGGCCGGCAAAGACCCGCCCTTCCTCCACGGTGACGGCGCCCTTCTGCACCAGCTCCTCCGCCACGTTTTTGCTCACCTCGGCGGTTTTGGCCACGATGCCCACGCCCGCCAGCAGAATGGTTTTCAAAGTTTCGTTCAGATCCATATCCGTTCCTCCTTCATCCGGAAATGTTTTTTCGGGTTGTCTCTATTATAGCGCGAAAGTAAACAGATGTATAGATATTTTGTGAACAAACCGTGAGTTTTTTTCTTTACCGGCGGCGGTCGATCCGCTAAAATGGAAACCGGACGGGTACGCCGCAGCGGCGGCCCATAAAAAAGGAGCGTTCGCTATGATTCAGAGATTTTCTTTCGGCCGGATGATCCCCACCGGCACGGTGGTGCGCCTGGTTCCCCCGCAGTCCGGGCCGGTGCCTTTCCTCACCGGCGGGCCGGACGGCTGGCAGTATGCCCTAGCGCCGGAGGACGTGGTGTACGGCCTGGGCGAGGCGGTGCGGGGCATCAACAAGCGGGGCTGGCACTACGCCAGCTGCTGCACCGACGATCCCAACCACACCGAGGACAAGCAGTCGCTGTACGGCGCGCACAACTTCTTTGTGGTGGACGGGAGCGAGACGTTCGGTGTTTTTGTGGATTTCGGCGGCACGGTGCGCTACGACGTGGGCTATACCGACCCCGACCTGCTCACCGTCCGGCCCGCCGGGCCGGATTACGACCTGTACCTGTTCACCGGCGGCACCGCCGCCGCGCTCTGCCGCGAGTTCCGCTCGCTGGTGGGCCGCAGCTACATTCCGCCGCGCTGGGCTTTCGGGTTCGGGCAGAGCCGCTGGGGCTACCGCACGGCGGAGGATGTGCGCGCCGTCGTGCGCGGTTACCGGGACAATGGCCTGCCGCTGGACGCCGTCTATCTGGATATTGATTATATGCAGGATTACGCCGATTTTACGGTGAACCGCGACCGGTTCCCCGACCTGCCCGGCCTGGCCGCCGAACTGAAGGCCCAGGGCGTGCGGCTGGTTCCCATTCTGGACGCGGGCATCCGGCAGGACGACGGCGACCCCACCTACCGGGAAGCGCTGGAACAGGGATATTTGTGCACCACGGCGGACGGCGCGCCCTTTGTGGGGGCGGTGTGGCCGGGCCACGCCTGCTTTGCGGATTTTCTGCGGCCGGAGGTGCGCCGCTGGTTCGGGCGGCGCTACCGGATCCTGCTGGACCAGGGGGTGGAGGGCTTCTGGAACGACATGAACGAACCGGCCCTGTTTTACACGCCCGGCCACCTGGCCGAGGTGCTGGACGAGCTGGCCGCTCTGCGCGGCACGCCCAACCTGGGGTTGGAGGAGTATTTCCGCCTGACTTCGCTGGTGCGTGGCCTGGCCAACCGGCCGGAGGATTACGCCTCCTTCTACCACCGGGTGCCCGGCGTGGCCGGGCCGGTGCGCCATGACCGGGTGCACAACCTGTACGGCTACCACATGACCCGCGCCGCCGCCGAAGCCTTTGCGGAGCTGCGCCCCGGCAAGCGCACGCTGCTGTTCAGCCGGGCCTCCTGCATCGGCGCGCACCGTTACGGCGGCATCTGGCTGGGGGACAACTGCTCCTGGTGGGCGCATCTGCTGCAGAGCCTGCGCCAGATGCCCGGCGTGCAGATGTGCGGGTTCCTGTTCTGCGGGGCCGACCTGGGCGGCTTCGGCTGCGACGCCACCCCCGACCTGGTGCTGCGCTGGGCGGAGTTTGCGGTGTTCACCCCGCTGATGCGCAACCACGCGGCGCTGGGCACCCGCGACCAGGAATTCTACCGCTTCCCCAAAGTGATGGACGCGCTGCGCAACGTGCTGGGCATCCGCTACGGGCTGCTGCCCTACCTGTACAGCGAGTTCGTGAAGGCGGCGCTTTCGGACGGCATGTACTTCCGCCCGCTGGGCTTTGACTTCCCGCAGGACGCCGACGCCCGCGGGGTGGAGGATCAGCTGCTGCTGGGCGAGGGGCTGATGATCGCCCCCGTTTACACCCAGAACGCCGCCGGGCGCGCCGTCTACCTTCCCGAACCGATGAAGCTGCTGCGCCTGCGCAGCATGACCGACTATGACGCCGAACTGCTGCCCGCCGGCTGGCATTATGTGCGCTGTGCGCTGGAAGAAACGCTGCTGTTCCTGCGCCCCGGCCACATCGTGCCGGTGGCGGCCAAACCGGCGCTGTGCACCGGCGCGCTGGACGACCGCGACCTGCTTTTGTGGCGCTACCTGCCCGACGGCCCGGCCGAATACCGGATGTACGCCGACGACGGCGAGACCACCGACTATTTCCGCCCCGAACACTGGCGCACGCTGCGCTGCGCGGGCGGGGAGGAACTGCCATGACAGGTGTCATGACAGCGGTCATCCTCTGGCTGGCCGCCGTCAACCTGGCCAACTTCCGCTGATGCGGGCCGACAAGCGCTTTGCCCGCCGCCGCGCCCGCCGCGTGCCGGAGAAGGCGTTTTTCCTGCTGGCGCTGCTGGGCGGCGCGGCCGGCGGCTGGCTGGGCATGTACGCCTTCCGGCACAAAACGCGCCATTGGTATTTTGTCTTTGGCATGCCGGCCATTCTGGCGGCCCAGGCCGCGGCCGCCTTTTTGCTGCTGCGCGCATAACCGCGGCGGTTTGCCGTATACTAATGGGGTACGCATCATTCCACCCGCAAACCGGAAGGAGGCCGCCCCATGAACCCTTTCAAGGAAAAAGCCAAACCCATCGAAAGCTGCATTGTGGACTGGAAAACCCTCGCGTCCAGGCCCTACGACAAAACCGCCGTCGACCCTTACACCAGGCTGCGCATCATCCTGATGAACGGCACCGAGTTTGAGTCGGTGTGGATGGGCCACCAGTTCAGCCGCCACTGTGCCGACAATGACCTGCGCCGCGAACTGGCGCTCATCCGCCGGGTAGAGCAGCAGCAGCAGAAACGCATCGCCGCGCTCAAGCCCGCCGACGAGACCATTCTGGAGCACACCATCGGCTATGAAATGCTGGCGGTGGACCTGACCAGCGCGCTGGCCCGCCAGGAATCCAACGCCGAAGTGAAAGCGGCGCTGGACTTTGCCCTGCTGGAGGATTTCGACCACCTGTACCGCTACGCCGACCTGCTGGAGGGCGAACGGGGCATCGACCCGGAGGCGCTGGTGGGCAGCCATGTGGAGATCATGCCCGGCCGGCCCACCATCTCGGAATACCGCCACCCTTACGATGACATCCGCCGCCCCGTCCGTGCCGGGGATTCGCTGCTGACCAAATTGAACGTGAACATCATCACCGCCGCCGAGCAGCAGACGATGAACTATTATATGAACATCGGCGGCTTTTACGACACCGACGCCGGCCGTCAGCTGTACAGTGAGATCGCCCTGATCGAGGAACAGCACGTCAGCCATTACGGCAGCCTGAAAGACCCGCACTGCACCTGGCTGGAATCGCTGCTGATGCACGAATACACCGAGTGTTACCTGTACTGGTCCGCCTTCGAGAGCGAGAAGGACCGCCGCATCCGGCACCTGTGGGAGGAGCTGTTCGAGCAGGAGGTCGCCCACCTGCACAAGGCGAAGGAGCTGCTGCAGACCCACGAGGGAAAGGACTGGCAGCAGGTCATCCCCGACGGCGAGTTCCCGCCGCTGCTGGTGCTGCAGCCCAGCAAGGAGTATGTGCGCGCCGTGCTGGAATCGGCCCGGCTGACCTCCCGCAGGGAGGATTACTGCGACGTGGCCGACCTGCCGGACGACGCCGACTTTTTCCGCTACCAGCAGCAGGTGAACCACAACGTCAACGCGGTGCGCAGCCACACCGTCATCCAGGCGTATATCGACGAGCACGGCACCGACTGGCGCAGCCAGGACGCGCCCCATCCCATCCCCGCGCTGGATGACCGCACCGCCGACAATACCAGGGTCGGCCGCTGCAAAAAGGAAGCCGCCCGCCGCTGACCGCACCGCCGTCCGGGTTTCGCCCCGGACGGCGCTTTTTATTCCTCGTCGAACACCGCGTTCCAGTCGCGCTGGAACACGTTTTTCATTTTGGGGGCGCCGGTGCCGTCCCGCGTGCCGATGCCTTTGCCGCCGGCGCGATAGGCGCCGGCGGTAAGCATTCCCGACGCCACGGCGTTGTCCAGGATGGAGGTCACATAGCTCATGCGCGGCACGCCCTGCTCCACCGCCCGCTCCATCGCCAGCTGGATCAGGTCGTCGGCGCAGCCCTTGCGCCGGTACTGTTCGATGCGCTCCCGGTGGTAGGGCAGCGGTTCGCCCACATTATCGTTCCAGAATTTCCAGAACGTCCCGGTCATCGTCATCGTCGCGCCGTCAGGCGCCGCGTCTCCGGTGCCGGGCAGCGGTTCCGGAGGAGAGGATAATGATGAACTTGAACCTGAACTTGAATTTGAACTTGAACTTGAACTTGAATTTGAACTTGCTTCCTGATCTGGTTTTTGGGAAACCATCTGCTTTGCCTTGGGCGGGCGGCCGCCCTTCTTTCCGTTGCGGCGCAGCTGTGCACATTTCTGCTCGTAATGAACGGCGTCCCGCTCAATCGCCACCCGCAGCGATTCAAAGGCGGTCTGCTCCACCCGGTTCAGCTGCTCCGGTTCGGTCCCCTCCTCCGCATAGGCCAGCACGGCGCGGAACACCCGGCCGCACTCGGCATCCTCCAGCCGTTCCAGCATGCGGCGGGAGGTAAAATAGATCTGCACACAGCTTCTGGCCATCTGCTTGCCTCCTTCTGACGGTCCGGTGTGCCCACCGGACTCATTCCTGCCATGTAAACTCGCCGGTTCCGGCGTTTGTGAAAAACTGCTTGGTAACGGTATCGTACAGCCCCGGCTTTTTGTCGGCAATGCGGAGGGCGGGCCAAAAGTCCCGCATCACATCCTCGCCCTGCAGCAGTTTCAGATGGTACAGCCGCATCCCCTTTGCCAGGTTCACCGCCGTTTCGCTGCCATCGTTGATCGCAAACGCATAGACCTGCACCGCATTGTCGAACAAGGCGGACGTGCTCTGCCAGATCAGGCTGTCATCCACGGAAAAACTGCCGTTGCGGATCGTCGCCTGGCGTTTCCCGGTAAGTTTTTCCAGTGCGACCGTGTTGGAATACTGGTCGCCGTAGCCGCAGAACGCCGGCGAGGAAGGGGAAAACTGGAACCGGGCAGCGTTGGAGTTGTAGCATCCCACAAGGTAGTACCGGGCTTGGGCATATCCGTCGGTAACTTCATATTCCGCGTCCATTCCCGCTCCGCCCGCAGGGGAAAAGCCGGTTTGAATATACTGCGTTCCCGTCGCCTCCAGGCAGCTGACCGGGCGGTATCCCGACGGAAGCCGGCACGCCGCGCACACCTGCAGCATTCGTCTGCGCTCAAGCACCGGCGATCACCCCGATCCCGTTCAGAATGCTCACCTGGTAGGTTTTGTCCGCCTCAATGTCCGGCTCCCGCACCCACTTCACGGTGTCGGGAACCGTCAGTGTGGTTGGCGTCGAACCGGAGGAAAACTCGAAGCAGTACTCGTTGGTGATGCCGGCGATCTCCGCCCCCAGCGTGACGGTGAGCGCCGTGATCTCGCCCCAGCGGTAACAGGTATTGGGCAAAAGCTGGGCGGCGGCGGCGGTCATCTCCACCACCGGGTAGCTTCCGGGGTAAATCTCCACGTCCACCGCCTTCGACCCGTCATAGCTGCCGGTCAGGGCGCCGCGAAAGGTCAGGGCGTTGGGGTTGGGCAGCGCGGTGGGGACCGTGATGGCGTCGATCAGCGCCTTGAGCGCCACGCCCTGTGCCGCGGACAGCGGTTTGCCGGCCACATTGGTGGTCAGGTTGTCGATGATATCGGCAACGCTCACCTTGTCGGTGGTGACGGCGGAGATCAGGTCCCGGTTGGACTTGATGTAGGCCACGATCTCGGACAGCTGGTCCAGGGTGGTGTCGTCGCTGTCCGCCAGCGCGTTGAGGCGGTCCGCCAGCTGCTGGATCAGCAGCCGGATGTCAGCGTGGGCGTCAGCCACGGTGTTGTGGGCGGCGACCCTGCTTTGCGCCGTGCCGGCTGCGTCGGCGCCCACCTCGTCGGCGGTGTAGGCGGGCTTGGCCGGCTGCTTGGCCCAGTCGGGCACGGTGGGGTCGGACTCCTGCGTCAGGTAGCTGCCCGCCGGCTGCTTTGCGTCCAGCGCGGTTTCCAGCCCCGTGATCGCGCTGATGGGGTGCTGGTCGGCAAGGTCGCGGTTTCTGAGCCGGTCGTGGTCGTTGACGCCGCCGGTGTTGCTGCTGTCGTCCCATTCCACGTCCAGGTCGGCGTTGGTCCTTTTGACAAGCACCTGCCCCGCGGTGCCGCCCACCGGCAGAAAATGCGCCGTCGCCTGCTCGTACCAGCTGGGCGCCGGCCCGGCCGGCTCCGCGCCTTCTGCCGGGGCGTGGTCCCGCACCCGGTAAACCAGGTCGGAGCTGACGCGCTGCCGTCCCTGCGCGGTGCCGGCAAACACGATCCGCCCCTCGCCGGGCGCGGCGGTGGCTTCGGGAGGCACCTCCACCGTGCCGCCGTCCGCCAGCATTTGGGTCGCCGTGCCGTCCGGCGCGTGAAAAACCGCCGTAATGGCAAGTCCTTCCCAGCTGCCGTCGGGCACAAGGTGCAGCCGTTCGATGCCGTAGCTGTCCCTGGTGCCGAGCCGCAGTGCGTCGCAGCCGTCGGCCGGTACCGCGCGGTAATCGCGCAGTGCAATTTCATGTGTCATGCTGTTTCCTCCTTCTCTGCGGGCCTGCCGTCCGGATAAAGGGACAGGCCCTGTGGTAAACTGATGCTGTCAGCAGCTGCGCCGCCCGTCGAGCAGCGCGTCCAGCGCGGCATTGAATTCCTGCCGCGACTTTTTGGGCGAGCAGTGCCCGTTCAGCACCGCCGAAACATACTTGGGGTTTTTGCCCATGTACGCGGCCAGCTCCTTCGCCGTGACGCCCGCGTTGTGCATTCTGCCCACCAGCTCGCCGGTCCATGGTTCAGGCATACAAAAATCGAGCCTCCTTCTTGTTGTTTGTTGACTTTGGTTAGATTTTGCGGTAAAATAAAAGCGCCGCCCGATCTCAGTGCAAAAAGGAACCAAAGCTTTCAAATCGCGGATGGGTTTCCGCCCCCGGGCCGCGTCCGCAAATTTATAATATCTGACAAAAGTTAGGTTTTCAACCGCGTTTCCGACCCTTGGCCGGTTTTGTTGTCCTGCACAAAAAGGAGCGTCGATTGTTGTGTTTTATGACTTATATGCCGCACTCTGCAAGCAAAACGGGGTGAGCTGCAGCCGGGCCGCCGCCGAAATCGGGCTGAGCAACTCCACCGTAACCAAGTGGAAAAAGACCGGCGCCACGCCGACGGGCGATACGCTCGCCCGGGTGGCGGCCTATTTTGGCGTACCGGCAGACGATCTGCTCCGCCATACGCCGCCCGGCCCGGTCAGCGATGAACTGATCGCCTTTTACGGCCGGGTCAAGCAGGACCTGACCCCTGACGATATTGACGATCTGATGGTATCCATGCGCGCGAAAGCGGAGCGAAACAAAAAACGGAAATCTGGTGTGTGAAATGAGCGCGGCATCCGACCCCATGTATGACGATCTGAACGGTCTCGGTGTGGATATTGCCGACCTGAAGCTGAAAGCCAATGTGGCCATTGCTTTCTGGGACGATTTTCTCGTGATCGACCGCACAAAATGTAAAACCGCCGCGCAGGAGCGCACGGTGCTGGCCCATGAGGCGGGCCACTACCTGAGCGGTGCCTTCTACCGCGCCGCCAGCCCCTATGAGGTGCGGGAGCAGGCGGAATACAAAGCCCAGGCGGCGTCCTTTGAACGGTATCTGCCGCCGGAAGCGATCCGCGCCGCCATGCGCGCCGGCTACACCGAGCCGTGGCAGCTTGCCGAGTATTTCGACCTGGAGGAGGATTACATCAAAAAAGCCCTGCACTACTGGACAGAGTGCAGGGGGATCCGTTTCAGCGGGTAGTACGGGGCGCCGGCCGCCCTCACAGGAATGCTTCCAGCGCCTTCCCGTCCCGGTAGCCCTTGTCGTAGAACCGGTTCAGCGCGTCGCGGTCTTTGGTCAGGGTATCCACGCCGCAGGTGTCATCCGGCGCGATGATGCACACCCTTCCGGATTTTGCGTATTCCTTTGCAAGCGCAACCCCCCGGTTGTACTGTTCCGCCCTGTGGCGCATCCGCTCCGCCGCCAGGGGGTACCTGCGCCGGATCCCGCCGGCCAGCAGCCGGTCTTTCTTCGGCGTGCGAAGAAGCTCCGCGGGCTTGGTAAGAATCAGCACAACCTTGTCGCAGCCGAGCGCAAAGGCCTTCCGGAGGGGGATGGTGTCCCCCAAAGCGCCGTCATAATAGGGAACGCCGCGCACCTCGTACGGGTGGCACACAAGCGGGATCGCGCAGGAGGCTTTCAGCACGCTGTAGTCGTCCTGACGCAGATCCGTTTTGTCAAAATACTCCGGCTCTCCGGTTTGGGCATTGGTCGCCACGGCAATAAAATCGGTGGCGCTTTTCATAACGCTTGGGTAATCCAGCGGATTTTCGCCGTCGGAATTGCTCAGCGTCCCGTAGATATAGTCCAGATCCAGATAAGATTTTTCAGGGCCAAATTGCGCAGACTCATGTACTCTTTGCGGAAAGGGTAGTCCGTGTAAAACGAATAGTTTCTTCGCTTTTGCCCGGCGATATAGGAAATCACATTGGCGCTTCCGGCCGAAACGCCGATGCCAACGTCAAAATGAATCCCGGCATCCAGGCAATAATCAAAAACTCCGGCGGCATAAACGCCCCGCAGGCCGCCCCCGACATCTACAATCCCTGTTTTCATCCGATCCTCCTTATGGTATTGTCTGATTATAAATGCCCTGTGCGCGAAAATCAACGCGAATCCAAACACATCCGAAAAATTGCGCAGAATATGCCGGGGCACGCCCGGTTTTTGGTGCACCATCGGGGACTCTCCCGCGGCCTGGGCAACAGTCCGCGGGACTGTTGCTCGCGCACTGCGGTGCGCCGGCCTGTTCTCGT
>JBJEYG010000010.1:0-2795 GCA_051886555.1 Gemmiger sp. | reverse complement strand
CCAAAAAGCTGCTGAGCAAATACTGGAGCCAGTACACCGCCCTGGGGGATACCTTTCTGGAAAATCTGCAGGGCCTGACCACGCTGAAGATCTACCGTGCTGATGAATTCAAAAACCGCGAAATGAACGAGCAGGCCGAGCAGTTCCGGCGCATCACCATGAAAGTGCTCACCATGCAGCTCAACTCCATCACCATCATGGATCTGATCGCCTACGGCGGCGCGGCGGCCGGTATCATCACGGCGGTGGTGCGGTACCGTGGGGGACATATGGAGCTGGCCGGCTGTCTGGCGGTCATTCTGCTTTCGGCGGATTTCTTTATCCCCATGCGGCAGCTGGGCAGTTTTTTCCACATCGCCATGAACGGTATGGCGGCGTCGGACAAGATTTTCCGTCTGCTGGATCTGCCCGAGCCGCCGCAGGGCAGCTGCGAGGTACCCGCCGACTGTTCCGTTCGCTTTGAGGGCGTGCGCTTTGGCTACGAGCCGGGGAGGGAGATCCTGCACGGCGTCTCGCTGGATCTGCCCGCCGGTGGATTTGCTGCGGTGGTGGGCGAGTCGGGATGCGGAAAGTCCACGCTGGCGTCCATCCTGATGGGCCGTTCCCGCGGCTGGAGCGGCAGCATCACGGTGGGCGGAATGCCGCTGGATCAGCTGTCCGAGCAGAGCCTGATGCAAAACTTTACCTATGTCAGCCACCAGAGTTACCTTTTTCAAGGTACCGTGCGGGAAAACCTGCTTATGGGCTGCTCCGCCGCGGACGACGGGGTTCTGTGGGCTGTGCTGGAACGGGTGCGCCTGGCGGATTTCCTGCGAAACGAGCAGGGGCTGGACACGGCATTGACCGAGCAGGCGTCGAACCTGTCCGGCGGGCAGCGGCAGCGCCTGGCGCTGGCCCGTGCACTGCTGCATGACAGCCCGGTTTACATTTTTGACGAGGCTACTTCCAACATTGATGTGGAGAGCGAAAACGACATCATGGCCGAGATCCGCAGCCTGGCCAAGACCAAAACGGTACTGCTCTTCTCCCACCGGCTGGCCAATGTGGCCGATGCGGACTGCATTTTTGTGATGGACGGCGGCCGGGTAACCGAACAGGGGACCCACCGGGCGCTGCTGGCAGAACAGGGCCGCTACGCGGAACTGTGGAATACCCAGCAGTCGCTGGAAAACTACGCGAAGGAGGTACGCGCATGAACATCGAACGCAAAACAAGAAGCGGCTTTGCCGTAATGGCCCGTCTGGTGGGGCTGGTCAAACCGCTCACCGGTTTTATGCTCCTGGCGATTGCCATGGGCCTTGCGGGGCACCTGTGCGCAACCTTCCTCACCGTGTTCGGCGTTTATGCGGTGCTTGGCACGCTGGGGCTGCCTTCGCCCGCGGGCGCGGCTGTGCTGTTCGTATGTATGGCGGTGTTCGCGGGATTGCGCGCGGTGCTGCGCTATGGCGAGCAGGCCTGCAACCATTTTATCGCCTTCAAGCTGCTTGCGCTTCTCCGGGACAAGGTGTTCCGCGCGCTGCGCCGCCTGGCGCCCGCCAAATTGGAAGGCCGCGGCCGGGGCGATCTGATCGCCCTCATCACTTCCGATATTGAGCTGCTGGAAGTATTTTACGCCCACACCATCTCCCCGGCGGCGATTGCGCTGCTGTTCTGCACCGTTCTGTGCCTGTTCATCGGCCATTACCATCCGTTGCTGGGGGCGTTGGCTCTGATCGCCTACCTGACGGTCGGAATTCTTGTACCGGTGGCGACCTCCCGGCTCAGCGGTGACGCCGGCATGCGGTTTCGTACCCGGTCGGGCGAGCTGAGCAGCTTTGTGCTGGACAGTCTGCGCGGCCTGCAGGAGACGCAGCAGTACGGCTGCGGCAGCGCGCGGATGGAACAGATGAACGCCCGCACCGAAGCGCTTGCGGCGGAGGAGGAACGGCTCAAACGCACGTCGGGGCGCAGCGCAGCTTCCACCAACACGATTCTGTGGGGGTTCGACCTGGCCATGCTGTTCTGCGCGGCGGTGCTGTACCGGAAGGGCGCGCTGGGCTTTGACGGTGTGCTGATCCCCACCGTTGCGCTGATGAGTTCCTTCGGCCCGGTGGTGGCGCTGGCCAATCTGGGCAGCACGTTGCAGAATACTTTCGCGGCAGGCAACCGCGTGCTGGATATTCTGGACGAATCCCCCATGGTGGAGGACGTGACCGGCTGCGCACCGGTGCAATTTGAGGGGGCCGCCGCCGACCATGTCAGCTTTGCCTATGAGGGCGAAAAGGTGCTGGACGATGTGAGCGTGCAGATTCCCCAAAAGGAGATCGTCGGCATTGTAGGGCGCAGCGGAAGCGGCAAATCGACGCTTCTCAAGTTGTTGATGCGCTTCTGGCAGGTGCAGGACGGTCAGGTGCGTATTTCCGGCCGGCCGGTGGAACAGGTCAACACGGAGGACCTGCGCGACATGGAAAGCTACGTCACACAGGAAACGCATCTGTTCCACGACAGCATCAAAAACAACCTGCGCATTGCCCGCCTGGATGCCACCGACGAGCAGATCGTCGCCGCCTGCAAAAAGGCAGCGGTGCACGCGTTCATCCTGACGTTGCCGCAGGGGTACGACACACCGGTGGGCGAACTGGGGGATACGCTGTCCGGCGGCGAGCGGCAGCGCTTGGGGCTGGCCCGCGCGTTTTTGCACGATGCGCCTTTGCTGCTGCTGGACGAACCCACCAGCAATCTGGACAGCCTGAACGAGGCGGTCATCCTGCGTTCGCTGCGGGAGGAGCGCGCCGGCAAGACGGTGGTGCTGGTAT
>JBJEYG010000009.1:0-2811 GCA_051886555.1 Gemmiger sp. | reverse complement strand
TTTCCAGCGCCAGCGCGCACTCGCCCAGAATGGAAAGCAGAATGCCGTGCTCCGACGCGTCCAGCGGGGCGCCCTGCGCCTGAACGCCCACCACGCCGTACACCCGCTCGTTGACGCGCAGCGCCAGATACAGGTAGTGTGCGTCGGACAGTGTGTCGGTAGTCGCGCCGGCAGCGTGGTTGTTTTTGACCACCCACTCGACGGTGGGGCGCTCGCGGGCTTCGTCGTAAGGCTCGCGGAGGCCGGGGGAGGCGGGGTACAGCCGCGGGGGCGACAGAACGCCGTCGTCCACCTCATACAGGACCAGGTCGCGCCCCAGCAGCTTGATGACCTGCGCCGCGGCGGCACTGAGGATCTCCTCCCGAGTCTGCGCCTTGGACAGAAGCTGGTCGGTGTCAAACAGCAGCTTGGTGCGCCAGGCCGCCTTGGCCGACTGGCGGGCCTGCTCCTTGTAGCGGCTGGCAAAGCTGCCGGTGATGAAGGCGGTGAGGAACATGACCACGAAGGTGACCGGATAGCCTGTCTCATAGGCGGTGAGCGAAAAGCGGGGCGTGGTGAACAGATAATTGAAGATGAACACGCTGGCCACCGACGAAATCAGGCTGTACACCTGGCGGGAAGTGGCAGCCGCGGTGAGCAGCACGCCCAGGATGTACACCATGATGATGTTGGCGTTGGTGAAGCCCAGGCTGTAAAACAGCAAACTGAGCGCCGTGCAGCCCGACAGGATCCCCACGCTTTTTATGATGTCACGCAGGACGCCGGAGGACTGGGGCCGGGCACGGTGCCGGAAGGGGCGGCCGGAGCCGCTGTCGGGGATGATGTGGATGTCGGTTTCGGGCACATAGGCGATGAGCCGGTCGGTGAGGGCGGGCTGGCGCAGCAGACCGCGGTGGGTGACTGCGCTGCTGCCCAGCACGATGCGCGTCACACCCGACAGGCGGGCGAATTCAGCGATCTGGTAGGCCACATCCTCGCCGTACACCGTCTCAACGGTGGCGCCCAGCTGCTCGGCCAGGCGCCGGTTCTCCTGCAGGCGGCGCTTGTCCTCCGGCAGGGCGGCGGAAAAGTCCGGCGTTTCCACAAACAAGGCGGTGAACTGGCTGTGAAAGGCCCGCGCCATGCGGGATGCGGTGCGCAGGATGCGCGCGTTGGACGGCGCGGAGGAAAGGCAGGCCAGAATGTGCTCGCCGGTGCGGTAGCCGCCGTCCGACCGGTAGTTCAGGCGGTCGGCACAGCGGCGCAGCGCCAGCGCCCGCAGGGCGGTCAGCCGGGCAAGCGCCGGCGAACCGGCGGGGGCGGCTTCCCGGCGGCGGGCCAGCAGTTCCTGCGGCTCCACATCCACCAGTTCCACCTCGGCGGCCCCGTCGAACACCGAATCGGGAATGCGGTCGGGGCAGGGGGCGCCGGTGATGGCGGCCACCGTGTCGTGCAGGCCTTCGATGCTGCACACGTCGGCGGTGGTGTACACGTCGATGCCGGCGTTCAGCAGCTCGTTGATTTCCTGGTAGCGCCGGTGATGACGGCTTTTCGGCCCGTTGGTGTGGGCCAGCTCGTCCACCAGCAGCAGCGCGGGGCGGCGCGCCAGCGCACCGTCCACATCAAATCCGCCGTCCGGCAGGGGGGCAAGGCGTTCCAGCCCGGCGGCCAGCGCCAGCGTTTCGGCGGGCACGCCGGGGGCCAGCAGCCCCACCGCCACGTCGGTGCCGCCGTTCCGGGCCTGCCGGGCCGCGCGCAGCATGGCGCTGGTTTTGCCCGCGCCGTGGGCGTAACTGAAAAAGATCTTCAGCCGTCCCCGGGCGGATGCGGTGCCCGGAGCGGCCGCCGCCGGACGGACGGCGGCGCGGCGAGTGTCGGTTTCCGGCATGGCGGCCGTCCCCCTTTCGTGATTTCCTTCCATTTTATCACGAAACGGCGGAAAATGCCAACGGGGCTGCGGGGCGTCCCCGGCGGCAGGGGGCGGCGAATGCTGCGCACCGCGGCTGCGGCCTGCGGCGCGGCGCCGGTCACGAAGATTTCCGGACAGAAAATCGTCAAATTTTGCGACGGCGGCAAAGCACAACGCAAATACCGCAAGGGTCAGAACCAGCAGCATCGTGTCCGCCATGTTTCACCCCCCCTGTCTGTAACCCGCTATTCAGATGTGGAAGCACTTCTGAATGGAGCGCTGCTGGCCGAGCACCAGCACCGATGTGCCTTTGGAGAGCACCGTCTCGGGCGTGATGTTCATATCCAGGTGGCCGTTGACCCGAACGGCCAGAATGTTGATGCCGTAGGCGCGGCGGATGTCCAGCGCGCCCACCGTCCGGCCGCACCAGGCGTCCGGCACGGACAGGTCGAAGATGGAGTAATCGTCGTCCAGCTCGATGTAGTCGAGAATATGGTCGGAGGTGCAGCGGATCGCCGTCCAGGAGGCAAGCTGCTTTTCCGGGTATACCACCTCGTCGGCGCCGTTGCGCAGCAGGAATTTCTCCTGTACGCCGGTGGCCGCGCGGGAAATGACGTAGCGCGCCCCCAGTTCCTTCAGCAGCGAGGTCGTCTCCAGTGAATTCTGGAAATTGTCGCCGATGGCCACAATGCAGGCGTCAAAGTTGCGGATGCCCAGCGAACTGAGAAATTCCTCATTGGTACTGTCGCCGATCTGGGCGTTGGTCACAAGGGGCAGCGCGGCGTCCACCCGCTCCTCGTTGGAGTCCACCGCCATTACCTGCTGATTCAGGTCGTTGAGCTTGGCGGCAATGTGCCGCCCAAAACGGCCCAGCCCGATCAATAAGATGGATTTCATAACATGACTCCTTTTCAGCCTACGGT
>JBJEYG010000008.1:0-2829 GCA_051886555.1 Gemmiger sp. | reverse complement strand
ATTCTGGTAGCCGGTCACGCCGGCTGCGGCAAGACCACTCTGGTGGAGGCCCTTCTGTACATGTCCGGCGCCACCGAGCGCATGGGCCGTGTTGAGGACGGCACGACCGCCAGCGACTTTGACCCCGAGGAAGCCCGCCGCAAGGCGTCGCTGAATTCCAGCGTTGTGCCGGTGGAGTACCAGGGCATCAAATATAATCTGATCGACGCGCCCGGCCTGTTCGATTTTGAGAGCGGCCTGTGCGAGGGCGTTACCGCCGCCGAGAGCGTGCTGATCTGTGTGTCCGGCCGTTCGGGTGTCACCGTCGGCGCCGAGAAGGCTTATCATCTGGCCGAGAAGAATGGCAAGGCCCGCATGGTGTTCGTTTCCAAGATGGACCTGGAAAATGCCGACTATTTTAAGATCCTGGAACAGCTCAAGATCAAGTTCGGCCCCACCATCTGCCCCTGCGTCGTGCCCGCCCGTCTGGACGACGGCACCGTTGCCTACATCAACCTGTTCAGCCAGAAGGCTTTCAAATATGAGGGCGGCAAGCAGATCCAGATCGACCTGCCCGACATCGGCCACCGCTTCGGCGGCCTGCTGGAAGCGATGAACGAGGCCATCGCCGAGACGGACGAGACCTTGATGGAAAAATTCTTCGAGGGTGAGCCGTTCACCACCGAGGAGATCGTCGCCGGTATGGCCGCGGGTGTGCGCTCCGGCCAGATCACGCCGGTGTTCTGCGGCAGCTCGGTGAACCGTCAGGCGCTGGACATGCTGCTGTACAACATGAAAGAGCTGCTGCCCGGCGGCGATACCGCTTCCGCCGTGGGCGAGGCCAACGGTGAACCGGTGGAGATCACCGCCGACCCCGCCGCGCCGACCTGCGCCTACGTGTTCAAGACAGTGGCCGACCCCTTCGTGGGCAAGCTGAGCTTTATCAAGGTCATTGCCGGCAAGCTGACCGCCGCCTCCAACGTGATCAACGCCCGCACCGGCCAGCCGGAACGTCTGGGCAAGACGCTGACCGTCTGCGGCAAGAAGCAGACCGACACGGCTGCCATCACGGCGGGCGACATCGGCGCAGTGGCCAAACTGGCCACCGCCAGAACCGGCGATACGCTGTGCGATCCTGCCCGCGTGGTCGCGCTGCCCGCGCCCGCATTCCCGGTGGCCTGCTACCGCATGGCCGTTAAAGTGGCGAAGAAGGGCGATGAGGGCAAAGTGTCCGGCGCGCTCAGCCGCCTGATTGAGGAAGATCCCGCCATTACCTTTGAGGTGGACCCCGAGACCCGCCAGCAGGTCATTGCCGGCCTGGGTACGCAGCACCTGGAAGTGGCGGTTGCCAAGCTGAAGAACAAGTTCGGCGTCGAGATCACGCTGGAAGCGCCCCGTGTGCCTTACCGTGAGTCCATCCGCAAAAAGGTCAAGGCGCAGGGCCGCCATAAAAAGCAGACCGGCGGCCACGGCCAGTTCGGCGACGTCTGGGTGGAATTCGAGCCTTGCGACAGCGAGGAAATGGTCTTTGAGGAGAACGTGTTCGGCGGCAGTGTGCCCAAGAACTTCTTCCCGGCGGTGGAAAAGGGCCTGCGCCAGGCCGCTCAGCACGGTGTGCTGGCCGGGTATCCGGTGGTCGGTCTCAAGACCACGCTGGTGGACGGCAGCTACCACCCGGTGGATTCCAGCGAAATGGCCTTCATTATGGCCGCCAAGCTGGCATACAAGTCCGCCATGCCGCAGGCCGGCCCCGTTTTGCTGGAGCCTGTGGGGACCCTGCAGGCCCATGTTCCCGCCGACAATACCGGCGACATCATGGGCGAGGTCACCAAGCGCCGCGGCCGCGTGCTGGGCATGAACCCCGATGACGACGGCCTGCAGACCGTGGAGGCTGAGGTGCCCATGGCGGAGATGCAGGATTTCACCACCTTCCTGCGGCAGCTTACCCAGGGCCGCGGCTGGTTCAGCTTCGGCTTTACCCGCTATGAACAGCTTCCCCAAATGCTGGAAGCCAAGGTCATCGAGCAGGCGAAGGCGATGGGCAACCTGGCGGCCGACGAGGAGTAACCGCACAAAAACCAATCACAGGAGCGCTCCCTCGCGGACAATGCCCGCGGGGGAGCGCTTTGCGCCGGGACACCGCATAAAACCGCTTGACAACGGCATATTTATTGAGTATAATACTCGAATGATGCGGCACGGAAAAACGGTGCCGCACAACTTTTACACGTTAAGGAGAAAACAATGGCGAAAGAAGTTGTTGTGACCCGCGAGGGCCTGAAAAAGCTCGAAGATGAGCTGAATATGATGCGTACCGACAAACGCCGTGAAGTGGCCGAGAAGATCAAGGTGGCCCGCGGTTACGGCGACCTTTCGGAAAACGCCGAGTATGACGCCGCCAAGGAGGAGCAGGCTTTTGTGGAAGCCCGCATCGCCGATCTGGAAGCAATGCTGAAAAACGCGCGCGTCATCGATGAAAATGATCTGAACGCCGATACCGTGTCGGTGGGCATGCATGTGCGCATTCTGGCCGAGGGCGATGACCCTGAGGACGCCGAGGAATACGACATCACCGGTTCCACCGAGGCGGATGTGGACATGGGCCGCATCAGTGACGAAAGCCCCGTCGGCGCCGCGCTCATCGGCCACAAAGTCGGCGACGAGGCCGAGATCACCCTGCCCAACGGCAGCGTGATCGTGTACAAGGTGCTGGCCATCTCCCGCAGCAAGTAAAACCGGGGGAGCCACGGCGGGGCTTGCCGCCGCAGACAGGGAAAGTACGGGAAAACAGAAAAGGAGAATGTCCTCATGGAACAAAACCGCCCCAATGCGCAGCCGAAGCAGGAGCAG
>JBJEYG010000007.1:0-2832 GCA_051886555.1 Gemmiger sp. | reverse complement strand
AATGCGCTGCAAAACATCTGGAACGGCATTCAGAACATCTTCAACCGCGTTAGCGCCCGCCGGTAACGGCAAGCGGCATCGCGTTTGAACCAATCATCCAGGGCCCCCCGGCGAAGCAATCCGCCGGGGGGCCTTCTTTGCGGGCGGAGCGCGGGCAAAGAATTGAATTTTGATGTGGGATATGATATTATTATTTTGATTTCGTGTGTGTTGTAATGGCTCCCACATGGGCCGCCAAATTGCGAGGGTGCTGCCATGACCGATCTGCATTGCCATATTCTGCCCGGCCTGGATGACGGCGCCGCTGACCCGGCTACTTCCTGCCGGATGGCGGAAATGGCCTTTGCGGGCGGCACGCGGCGCATCGTCTGCACGCCCCATTGCTCCACCGACGATGACGCGCTAACCCAGCGCAGCCGCGAAATTCTGCTGATCACCGATCTTTTGCAAAAGGCGCTGCGCCAGAAAGGCATCGGGCTGGAGCTGCGCCCGGCTATGGAGCTTCTATGCACCGAACGGCTGGAAGAAGCGCTGCGGCGCCAACTGCTGCTGCCGCTGGACGGCAACCGCTACCTGCTGATGGAATTTTACTTCGATACCTCCGCCGCCTTTATCAACGACTGCGTACGCTGTGCGCAAAGCTACGGCTACACGCCGGTGCTGGCCCATCCCGAACGGTATGAGGCGCTGCAGCGCGACCCCCGCCCCCTTGCGGTTTGGGCGCAGGATTGCGTGATACAGGTCAACAAAGGCAGCATTCTGGGCCGGTTCGGCCCGCAGGCCGGGGAGACCGCCGCCTGGCTGCTGCGTCATGAGCT
Source organism: Gemmiger sp. (assembly GCA_051886555.1). GTDB lineage: Bacteria > Bacillota > Clostridia > Oscillospirales > Ruminococcaceae > Gemmiger. The sequence goes on along the minus strand of JBJEYG010000007.1, from coordinate 2,014 downwards.
TGCCGGGGTGGTGGCCAGCGACGCCCACAGCGACAAACAGCGCACCCCCGACCTGACCCCCGCAGTGCGTTTTGTTGCCGAGCGGTATTCCCAGGAATATGCCGCCCGGTTGTTTTTCCGCAATCCGCGCCGCATCGCAGAGGGAAAGCCGCTGTCTCCCCCGAAAAACCGTCCCAGAAAGGATATGCCATGAGAGCTGTAAAAACGATTCTGTGTGCGCTTGCCGTGCTTGTATGCGCCGTTTACGCGGTGCTGCGCGTGCAGAAAGCCATCTTCACCGATACCACGCCGCCGGTGATCTCTTTTGACGCCGACACCGTTTCGGTGAGCGTAAACGACGGCGATTCCGCGCTGCTGGCCGGTGTAACGGCGACGGATGACACCGACGGCGACCTTTCCGGCCAGGTATATGTGCAGAATATTTCACAGCTTTTGGACGGCAACAGCGCCAAGGTCACCTACATCGTTTTTGACAGCGCCGACAACATGACCACCGAATCGCGCACCGTGGTATACACGGACTACCAGTCCCCGCATTTTGCGCTGTCCCGGCAGCTTTCCTACAAGCCCAATACACAGGTGACCCTGATGGATCGTCTGACCGCCAGCGACGTGATCGACGGCAACCTGACCGACTCCATCCGGGTCTCCTCCTCCTCGCTAAGCACCTCGACCGAAGGCCTTTACGAAATCACCGTGCAGGTCACCAACAGCATGGGCGACACCGCAACGCTGCCGCTTACCGTCATCATTCAAAGCACTTCGGCGCTGTCGCCGGAGATTGTGCTCAGCGATCACCTGGTCTATCTGCCGGCCGGCTCCTGGTTTGACCCCGCCGCCTACTTTGTCAGCGTGCGGGACAGCGCGGCGGCGGAGCCTACCGCCAGCATGGAAGGCGTTTTCGTACAGTCCAACGTGGATGTGAATCAACCCGGCGTATATCCGGTGGTTTACTCTTACACCAACGACCAGGCATCCAGCTTTACCGCGATTCTGACGGTGGTCATTGAATAACACTGAGGGGAAACCATATGAACAACAACAATTCCTTCAGCTGGAGCCAGCTGGAACCCTGGTGCCTGCTGCGGCGCGTCCTGCATGATCTGTGGATGGTGGTGCTGTCGGCTGTGATCTGCGTGCTGTGCGCTGAGATCTTTTTCATCACACAGAATAAAAACACCTACTGCACCCGCCTGACCTTTGTGGTGCTTTCCCGCTCCAGCACCTCCGCCTCCCAGGACGCTACCGCGGCAAACACGGTGGCGGCCAATTTTTCGGAATTTCTTGAGACTTCCTTTGCCCGCCGCACGCTCACCGAAGCCGCCGGGCTGACCTCCTTCTCGGGCAGTATCCAGACTTCCAATACGGCAGATACCAACCTGTTCACCCTCACGGTACAGGCGGATTCCGCGCGGGAATCTTTTCTTGTATCCCGCGCAGTGATGAACACTTACAAAGAACTGATCCACTACGTTTACAACGGCGCGGCGGTCTCGCTGCTCAATTCTCCGGTCAGCTACACGGTGCCAGGGTTTTCCGGCAGCAAAATGCGGGTGCGCCTGATGGCCGGGTTGGCCGGGGCTTTGGCGATGGCCGCTTTCCTGTGCTGGTACGCCGTGCAGCAGGATACGGTACAGACGGTGAAAAGCGCCCGTGATAAGCTGGACGCCAAATTGCTGCTGAGCATTCGCCACGAAAAGCCCGCCCGCGGCAAGAAAAAGCGTTCCCTGCTGATTACCGAACCCACCGTCAGCTTTGCCTTTACCGAAACGATCCACAAGCTGCGCGCCCAGCTGGAGCAGAAAAAGGAAAAAGACAAGCGGAACGTTTTTCTCGTCACCAGCGTGATGGAGAACGAGGGCAAATCCGTTGTGGCGGAAAATCTTGCCATTTCGCTGGCGCAGAAGCGCTATACCGTGCTGATCATTGACTGTGACTACCGCAAGCGCTCCCGGTTCTGTGACCGCCCCGGCAACACCGACGTCCAGCAGATAAAGTTCGGGGACGCAAAACT
>JBJEYG010000006.1:0-2836 GCA_051886555.1 Gemmiger sp. | reverse complement strand
CGGCCGAAGGCAAAGGGAAGCCCGCGGCGGCGGATCAGCGCCAGGCACAGTACCACGCTGATGGCCTGTGCCAACACGGTGGCCAGCGCCGCACCGGCAGCGGCCATGCCCAGCACCGCCACAAACACAAGATCCCCCGCAATGTTGACAACGCAGGCAATGGCCACGGCAAGCAGCGGGGTGGCCGAATCGCCCATACCGCGGAAGATGCTGCCCAGAAGATTGTACGCCACAATGAACAGCGCACCGCCGGCGCACACCGAAACATACAGCACCGTCTGACGGAATGCTTCGGCGGGGGCCTGCATCAGGGTGCACAGCGGTTTTGCCGCCAGCGGCACCGCTACCGTGACCGCCAGCCCCAGCGCACCGAACAGCCACACTGCGCCGCCGATCACGTCGCCCGCTTTGTCGGAACGGCCTTCGCCGATACGCTGGCCCAGCAGCACGGTGGCACCCATGGCCAGCCCGGTGATCACGGTGGTGATGGTGTGCATCAGCTGGCTGCCGGTGGAGACGGCCGACACATCCGCCGCTGTGCCGAACTGCCCCACCACCAGCAGGTCCACCGCGCCGTAGGTCACCTGCAAAATCAGCGCGCCGAGTACCGGCAGCGCAAACCGAAGCAGTGGGGCCAGAATGCCGCCCCGGGTAAAATCAGACGTCTGTTTCATAACATTCTTCCTTTCCCGACAAAAAACCGGACAAGACAACGGGTATTTCAGCCCGTCATCTTATCCGGCAGTAACTTCCTGTGAGACTTGCCCTCCGATGAGCAGTTTTATTTTAGCGGCTTATTATTGTAATGTCAAGGCCCGTCACACCAATTCCACGCGATAGTGCTCCAACCAATAGTTGAGCTGCAAAAGCCAGGCGATGGTCTGCGGGGTGGTCATCAGCTGCCCATACCAGGGTTGCGTATGGTCGTGCGGGTCGTCCAGCAGCGCCTCCAGCCGGTCGGCGCGCACCAGCCGCAGCAGCGGCGCCTCCGGGTCGGCCAGAACCCGGCGCATGGCAGTGGATACCGCCGTCAGGTAGGCGGGATTCCAGGTTTTGGGGTAAGGACTTTTTTTGCGCCACAGCACTTCGTCGGGCAGCAGACCCGCCATGGCCGTGCGGAGCAGCCCCTTCTCATGGCCGTCGTGGTCTTTGAAAGCCCAGGGCGTGCTGTACAGATACTCGGCGATGCGGTGATCGCAGAAGGGCACGCGCACTTCGAGCCCGCTGTACATGCTCATGCGGTCCTTGCGGTCCAGCAGCGTCTGCATGAACCAGTTCACGTTGAGCATAGTCATCTGACGCATGCGGGTCTCCAGCGCATCGGTACCGGGCAGCACATCGGTATCCGCCAGCGTGGCGCGGTAACGTTCGTCCACATAGGTTGCCGGATCGATCCCGCCTAATACGCCCGGTTTCAGGAAGGACGCCCGGTAGGCGGTGCTCTGCGCCCAGGGGAAACCATAGCGTTCGCGCACGGCAGGGTCCCGGTACCAGGGATAACCGCCGAAAATCTCGTCAGCGCATTCCCCGGACAGCGCCACCGTCCCCAGCTTTTTGATCTCCCGGCAGAACAGCAGCAGCGACGCATCCACGTCCGCCATGCCCGGCAGGTCCCGGGCGTTCACCGCCTCATACAGTGCCGGTACCAGCTGCGGGGTGTCCAGTTCCACCCAGGTGTGCCGCGCGTGCAGCGCGTCGTTCATGCGCCGGATATAAGGCGCGTCGGGGCTGGGCTGAAATTTTCCCGCATGGAAGTAGCGCCGGTTGTCCTTATACCCCACCGAGACGGTGTGCAGCGTCTCCCCTTTCCGGGTAAAGTACCGGTCAGCCACTGCCGAGATCAGGCTGGAATCCAGCCCGCCGGACAAAAAGGTACACACCGGAACATCCGCCGCCAGCTGGCGGGTAACGGCATCCAGCACAAGATCCCGCACATGGGCGGCGGTGGCGTCAAAGTCATCGGGGTGCTCATGGTCGGTCAGGTGCCAGTAACGGTACAGCGTCAATTTCCTGTTTTTGGTGTCGAACCAGGCGCACTGGCCGGGCAGCAGCTCACGCACCCCGTAAAATACACCGCACCCCGGCGTGCGTCCCGGACCCAGCACAAGGACTTCCGCCAGGCCGCGGGCATCCACCCGCGGCGGCACAGCCGGGTGACACAGCAGCGTTTTCAGTTCGCTGCCGAACAGCAAGCTTTTTCCCCGCAGCGCGTAAAAAAACGGTTTGACGCCCATGCGGTCGCGGGCGGCGAACAGACGTCGGGCACGCTCCTGCCAGACGGCAAAGGCATAGATCCCGTTGAGGCGGTCAAGGCACTTCTGCCCCCACTGCACGAAGGCATACAACAGCACTTCGGTATCGGAATGACCGCGAAACCGCCAGCCCAGTTCTTTCAGCTCGGCCCGCAGCTCGGGGGCATTGTACAGTTCCCCATTATATACCATCACATAGGTCTCCCCGCCCTGCTCCAGAATCATCGGCTGACGGCCGTTTTCCACGTCCACCACCGCCAGTCGTGCATGGATGAGCGCCGCGTCGCCCCGCACAAACATTCCCCGCTGGTCCGGCCCGCGCCGGTTCAGACTCTGCTGCATGGCGGCATACACCGCCTCGGCATTTTTCAGGCTGCGCCGGTCGGCGCCCACCTGCCCCGCGATCCCGCACATACGTGATCCCCCTTCCGCAATCAAAACTGCGCGCACATCACACAAGGATATGCGCGCAGGGGGAGCGTGATTCACTTTTTTCAGCCGCGCTTTGCCCGCACAATCTCATCGGCAATGCGGTTGGCCACCTCGTCCTTGCCCATCAGCGGCAGGCTGCGGGGGCCGTCCCG
>JBJEYG010000005.1:0-12477 GCA_051886555.1 Gemmiger sp. | reverse complement strand
GCCGGCGGGCAGATCGACGAAAAGAGCCTGGCGGTGCTGGACGGCATCGCCGCCGGCATTCCGGTGGACGAGGAAAAAATCGCCGCCTGCATGGACCGCCGCCGCGCCCGGGGCGACGGGCTTTCCACCAGCCGCACCGAACCGGACGAAGTTCGCATCCTTTCGGGCGTGAAGGACGGCCACACCACCGGCACGCCCATCACGCTGATGATCCTCAACACCAACACCCGCAGCGGCGACTATGCCAAAACCGCCGATCTGCTGCGCCCCGGCCACGCCGACTTTACCGCCTACGCCAAGTACGAGGGTTACCAGGACGCGCGCGGCGGGGGCCACTTCTCCGGCCGTATCACCGCCGCCACGGTGGCGGCGGGCGCGGTGTGCGAGCAGGTGCTGGCCGGGATGGGCATCAGGGTGTACACCCACATTGCCCAGTGCGGCGGTGTGTCCGACGCGCCGCTGTCCAGCTGCGCGGGGCTGCTGCTGCCCGAGCCGAAGCCCGGTCATTTTGCGCTGCTGGACCCCGGCAAGGAGGTCCCCATGCAGCTGGCCATCCGTACCGCCGGCGCGGGGGGCGACAGCGTGGGCGGCATTCTGGAAACCATGATCACCGGCGTGCCCGCAGGCGTGGGCGAGCCGTTTTTTGACAGTGTGGAGAGCGAGCTGGCCCACCTGTGTTTCTCCATTCCCGCGTGCAAGGGCGTGGAATTCGGCGACGGCTTCAAGCTGGCCGGCATGTTCGGCTCGGACGCCAACGATCCCTTCACCATGCGGGGGGACGACGTGGTGACCGCCACCAACCGCAACGGCGGCGTCAACGGCGGCATCGCCAACGGGATGCCCATTGTGCTGCGCACCGTGCTCAAACCCACGCCCAGCATCTACCGCCCCCAGCAGACGGTGGATTACACCCACAAAAAGAACGCGACCATTCAGATCCACGGCCGCCACGACCCCTGCGTCGTGCCGCGCGCGGCCGTGGTGCAGAACACGCTGATGGCCTTCGGCATACTGGATCTGCTCACCGTCCGCTACGGTACGCTGGCGCAGAAACACGGCCTGCCGAAAAAATAACGGAACGGAAAAGGGAGGATACGATGGAATACGGATTGATCGGGGCAAAGCTGGGCCACAGCTATTCCAAGCCCATCCACGAGTCGGTCGGCGGCTATCCTTATGAGCTGTGTCCGCTGCCCACCGAGCAGGAGGCGCGGGCCTTTCTGGAAGCGAGGGAGTTCAGGGCCATCAATGTGACCATCCCTTACAAGCAACTGGTCATCCCTTACTGCGACGAGGTGGAGCCGCGGGCCGCGGCCATCGGCGCGGTGAACACGGTGGTCAACCGGGGCGGGCGGCTGTACGGCTACAACACCGACTACGACGGCTTCGCCTATCTGGCCCGCCGCCACAACGTGCAGTTCGCGGGGAAAACGGTGCTGATCCTGGGCACCGGCGGCACCCACAACACGGTGGCCGCCGTCTGCCGCGACAACGGCGCCGCGCAGGTGCTCACCGCCGGGCGCACCGGCCGCGGCGGCAGCCTGACCTACGAGCAGGCCGCCGCCCACAAGGACGTGCAGATCATCGTCAACACCACCCCGGCAGGCATGTACCCGGACAACGGCGCCTGCCTGGTGGATCTGTACCAGTTCCCGCTGCTGGAGGCGGTGCTGGACGTGGTGTACAACCCCTTCAAAACCGAGCTGCTGCTGCGCGCGGGCGAACTGGGCATGAATGCCTGCGGCGGCTTTGAAATGCTGGTGGCCCAGGCGGTGTACGCCGCGCGGCACTTTACCGGCAACCGGATCCCCGAGGAGGTCATCGACGACACCCACCGCGCCCTCAAGCGCGAGATCTCCAACATTTCGCTGGTGGGCATGCCCGGTTCCGGCAAAAGCACCATCGCCCGGGCGCTGGCCCGCACCACCGGAAAAACCTATGTGGATCTGGACGAAAAAATCGAAAAGACCGCGAACATGCGCATCACCGAGATCTTTGCCCGGCAGGGCGAGGGGGAGTTCCGCCGCCTGGAGCGGGAGGTGACCGCCCGCTACGCCAAGGAGCACGGCCAGGTGATCGCCTGCGGCGGCGGCGTGGTCAAAACGCCGGGCAACGCCCGGCTTCTGCACCAGAACGGCCCCGTGCTGTGGGTGCGCCGCCCGGTGAGCGAACTGCCCATGACCGGACGGCCGCTGTCCACCGGGCGTCAGCGCCTGCAGGAAATGGAAAGCGAGCGCACCCCGCTGTACCGCGCCGCTTCCGACGCGGCCATCGACAACACCGGCCCGCTGGAGTGGGCGGTGGAGGCCGCCCGCGACGCCTTTGAGCGGCTGTTCGACGAAAAGCACTGAGTTCAAAATCAAAAACAGACAGGGAGAGAAAGTACGATGATTATTTCCACCAAAAAAGGCACCCCGCAGGCGGAACTGGACGCCATTATCCGGAACTTTGAAAAGCAGGGCCTTTCGGTCACGCTGATCCGCGGCACCGACTACAACGTGTTCGGCCTGGTGGGCGACACCACCAAAATCGCCGAGAAGGACGTGCTGGCCAACCCCTGGGTGGAAAATGTCACCCGTGTGTCCGCCCCGTACAAGCGCGCCAACCGCCTGTTCCACCCCGAGGATACCGTCATCGACGTCAACGGCGTCAGGATCGGCGGCCGCTCGCCGGTGGTGGTGATGGCCGGCCCGTGCAGCGTGGAGGGCGAGGCGCACATCTGCAAGATGGCGGGCCTTGTCAAACAGGGCGGCGCCAACTTCCTGCGCGGCGGCGCCTACAAGCCCCGCACCAGCCCGTACTCCTTCCAGGGCCTGGGCACCGAGGGCATCCTGGCCATGGTCAAGGCCCGCGAGCAGACCGGCCTGCCCATTGTCAGCGAGCTGATGGACGAGGCCCACATCGACGAGTTCGAACAATATGTGGACGTGGTGCAGATCGGCGCGCGCAACATGCAGAACTTCCAGCTGCTCAAGGCGGTGGGAAAGATGCACAAGCCGGTGCTGCTCAAGCGCGGTCTGGCCAACACCATTGAGGAGTGGATCATGTCCGCCGAATATATCATGGCGGGCGGCAACGAGCAGGTCATCCTGTGCGAGCGCGGCATCCGCACCTTCGAGACGGCCACCCGCAACACGCTGGATCTGTCGGCCATTCCGGTGGTGAAGGAAAAGACCCATCTGCCGGTGATCATCGACCCCAGCCACGCCACCGGCAACTACAAGTATGTGGAGAGCATGGCCATCGCCGCGGTGGCCGCCGGCGCCGACGGACTGGAGATCGAAGTGCACGACAACCCGCAGTGCGCCTGGAGCGACGGCGCCCAGTGCGTCAAGCCCGACCGTTTTGCCGAGCTGGTGTCCAGGTGCCGCAGGGTGGCTGCCGCCGTCGGCCGTGAAATGTGAGGAACCGCGCCGATGAACGCAAGGATCTGCCCCGGCCGCCCGGCGGGCACCGCCCCCGTGCCGCCCAGCAAAAGCGCCGCCAACCGGGTGGTGCTGTGCGCCGGGCTGGCAAAGGGCGTCAGCCGCATTGAAAACATTGATTACAGCGCCGACATCCGCGCCATGCTGGACGCGGTGCGCCAGCTGGGCGCCCGCGTCACCGAGGAGGAACACGCCCTGACCATCCGGGGCTGCGGCGGCAGCTACGCCACCGTCACCCATCCGGTGTTCTGCAACGAGAGCGGAACCGCGCTGCGCTTCCTCATCCCGGTGTTCAGCCGGACTGCTCAGAAGGTGCGCTTCCGGGGCGCGGGACGGTTGTTCCAGCGCCCGCAGTACGTTTACCAGAGCATTTTCACCGCCCAGGGCCTGCGCTTTGACCAGACGGAAAACGAGATCACCGTATTCGGCCAGCTGCGCGGCGGCGAGTTCGTGCTGCCGGGGGATGTGTCCAGCCAGTTTATCAGCGGTCTGCTGTTCGCCGCGCCGCTGATGGAGGGCGACAGCGTGGTGCGCGTCAAACCGCCCTTCGAGAGCCGCAGCTATGTGGACATGACGCTGGAGGCGATGAAGCGCTTCGGCGTCAAAACCCGCGTTGCCACCGCGAAGGACGGCACCGTCAGCTACTTTGTGGCGGGCGGGCAGGGCTACACCGCCGCCGACCTGACCATCGAGAGCGATTACAGCCAGGCGGCCTTCCCGGCGGTGCTGGGCGCACTGGTGGGGGACATTGCCCTCACCGGTCTGTCGGCCGATTCCCGCCAGGGCGACCGGGTGATCCTGGATATTCTGAAAACCTGCGGCGGCCGGTTCAAAAACGCCGGCGGCGTGTACAGCTTCCAGCGCAGCCTGCTGAAAGCCACCCGCATCGATCTGGCCGACTGCCCCGACCTCGGCCCGGTGCTGATGGTGCTGGGCTGCTTTTGCAGCGGCGTGACGGTCATTGACAACGCCCGGCGGCTGCGGCTGAAGGAATCCGACCGCATTGCGGCGATGGAGCAGGAACTGCGAAAAATGGGCGCCTGTATCGAGAGCGGCGAAAATACCGTCACCATCACCGGCGGCGCGCTGCATGCGCCGGACGCGCCGCTGTGCGGCCACAACGACCATCGCGTCGTCATGAGCCTGGCGGTGGCCGCGCTGGGCGCGGGCGTGCCCGCCCTCATCACCGGCGCCGAAGCGGTGAACAAATCCTGGCCGGGCTTTTTTGCCATGCTGCAAAATCTGGGTGCAAAGGTGGTACTGGAAGATGGCTGAATTACTGGACAAGAACAAAACCTATCTCATCGTGGGCCTGGGCCTGCTGGGCGGCAAATACGCTCAGGTGCTCAGCGCAAAGGGCTACACCGTCACCGGCATTACCCACAGCCCCGAAACCATGGCCTACGCGCTGGAAAAGGGCTATGTGTGCCGCGGCAAGACGGAAGATTTTGAGGAGCTGGTCGCCGGTGCGGACGCGGTCATTTTCGGATTGTACCCCACCGTGCTGCTGGACTGGGTGCGCCGGTACGGACATCTGATGCGCCCCGGCACGCTGGTCACCGACGTGTCCGGTGTCAAGCGGGGGTTGGTGGAGCCGGTGCAGGAAATGCTGCCCGACGGCGTGGAATTTATCGCCAGCCATCCCATGGCCGGGCGCGAGACCAGCGGCATCACCCACAGCGCCGAGGTGAACTTTGCCCCCGCCAACTTTATCATCACGCCCACCGACAAAAACACGCCGGAAGGCATCGCCTGGTGCGAGGCGCTGGCCGTTACGCTGGGCTTCAGGCACATCACCCGGCTTTCGCCCGCCCAGCACGACCATATGATCGGTTACGTCAGCCAGTTGTGCCATGCCATCGCCGTCAGCCTGATGTGCGCCAGCGACAACTCCGACCTGGCCGAGTACACCGGCGATTCCTTCCGGGATCTGACGCGGATCGCGCGCATCAACGACAAAATGTGGGCCGAGTTGTTTTTGTGGAACCGGGACAACCTGATTTCGGAGATCGATATGTTCTCCGCCGCGCTGGGCGAACTGCGCGGCAAGCTGGCCGACGGCGACCGGGAAGGGCTGGAGGAGATGTTCCGCCTTTCCAGCGAGCGCCGGGCGGCGTTTGACGAAAAGCAATCCTGAACGGAAAAGGAGGACCGACCATGCCGCGCAAGGAAGGCCAGAAGCTGAAACTGCTGACCCTGTTGGAAATTTTTGTGCGTGAAACGGACGAGCGCCACCCGCTGAGCGTGCCGCGCCTGGTGGAGCTGCTGAAGGAACGGGGCATTGAGGCGGAGCGCAAGAGCATCTACGACGACATCGAGACGCTCAACAGCCTGCCCGGTACGCCCTTCGAGATTCAGCAGCAGCGCGGGCGGGGCGGCGGCTACTATATGACCGACGCGCCCTTTGAGCTGGCCGAGTTGAAACTGCTGGTGGACGCCGTGTACGCCAGCCGCTTTATCACCGCCCGCAAGAGCAAGATCCTTATCGACAAACTGTGCCGTTTCACCAGCAAATACCAGGAGGAAGAGCTGGACCGGCAGGTACTCGTCTCCGGCCGGGTGAAAAGCCAGGAGGAGAAGATCCTTTACACGGTGGACACGCTGCACCGGGCCATCACCGCCGGGTGCCAGGTGTCCTTCCGCTACTGCGACTGGACGCTGGAAAAAAAGATGGTGCCCCGCCACGGCGGCAGCCCTTACCGGGTCAGCCCCTGGTCGCTGGTGTGGGACGGCGGCAACTACTATCTGATCGCCTACACCGAGGGTAAGCTGCGCCATTACCGGGTGGATAAGATGATCCGGGTGGAACTGCTGGAGGATGCTGCCCGCGAAGGCGCCGCCGAGTATGAGAATTTTGACGTCAACGTGTATATGCAGCAGATGTTCGGCATGTTCAACGGCCCGGTCAAGCGGGTGACGCTGCGCTGCGAAAACCGCTTTGCCGGCGCCATGATCGACCGCTTCGGCACCGAGCCGGTGCTGGTTCCCTGCGATTCGGGCGACCGGTTCCGCATGGATGTCACCGTCAAGGTCAGCCCCCAGTTCTTCGGCTGGGTGGCGGGCTTTTCCGGCGGTGTGGAGATCGTCGGCCCGCCGGACGTGCGTGCCGAGATGCGCAAAACGCTGGATACCCTGCAGGAGATGTACCGTTGAAACACACAACCGCTCAAAAACTGAACCGGATGCTCCGGCGCGCCCTGCCGTGGGTGGGTTTTTTCCTGCTGCTTGCGGGGCTGGCCGCCGTGCAGGGGCTGGACAACGCCTTTGTGAACGACTATGAGATCATGAACGGCGACTGGCAGAACTACAACCCGGTGCGCCGCCTGCTGGCGGGGCAATGCCCCTACGCGGATTTTACCGTGTACCTGGGCGCGGGCGAGCTGTACAGCGTGGCGGCGGTGCTGCTGGTCATCGGCAACAGCTTCGGCCACAGCATGGTGGCCACCAATGCGCTGACCTGGTTTTTCTTCGAACTGCTGATCTTTGCCGCCGCAGTGGTGGTGCTGGGGCCGGAACGCAGCCGCACCGCCCGTGCGGTCACGGCGGCGGCCAGCGCGCTGTACCTGGCGGCGGCCCATTCGCTGCTGCCGCTGCCCGGCGTTCTGGCAAACTTTCTGGGGCAGTTTTTGCAGCTGGCCGCCCACAACGGCAACAGCGCCCGCATGATCCGCGCCGGGTCGCTGCCGCTGGCCGTGCTGCTCATTGCCCTGGCGCTGCGGCAGGACCGTGCCCCGAAGCCGGGCGCCAAAGGCCCCGGCCGGTTCCGGCCGCTTTGCCCGGCGGATGCGGCCGCGCTGGCGGCGGGCGCGCTGGTGCCCTGGAGCAACGATATGGGCGCCGCGCTGTATGTGGCGGTGTCGCTGGCCTACGGGCTGCTGCTGCTCCGCCGCAACAAAACCAGCCTGAAACCCACCGTTGTGTCGGTGGTGCGCTATATCCTGCTCAGCTGCGCGGGCCTGGGCGCGGCGGTGGTGCTGGTCAGCCGGGGCCACCCCTTCGCCTGGCTGCGCCAGACCCGGGGCACCGGAGGCTACCAGGCCTGGTACTACGGTTCCACCGCCGCCGAGAAGGTGACCGATCTTTCCCAGATCCCCACCTCACCGGCTTTCTGGCTGGTGCTGGCGCTGGCGGTGGGGTCTGCCGTGCTGCTGTTTGCGGCCAAAACGCCCGGGGGCGCATTGCGCGCCGCGGGCTGCTTTGCGCTGTGCCTGGCCATGGTGCTGTGGCATGTGGCCTACTGCGTGCTGTCCTGCTCGGGCAACGGGCCGATTCTGGGCTGCAACGCGCTGCTGGGGGCGCTGCTGCCCGCCGGGCTGGCGCTGGCGCTGACCAGGTTGCGGCAGCGGTTCCCCGCAGAGCCCCGCCCGGCCTGCCGTCTGCCGGCGCTGCTGTGCGCCGGGTTTGCGGCTGTGGTGCTGTGCCTGGGCCTGACGGAACAGGCGCAGGCGCGCCGGGATGGCCGCGGCGATGAATACACCTATGTACCCTCGCTGGGGGCCTGGCTGGGGGATCAGGCCGGCCGTCTTGCCACCGAGCAGGGCATTGCCGCCGGTGCGCGGGTGTGGGGCACCTACGCCGGCGCGCTGGAAACGATGACCGGGCAGTTCCAGCCGTCCGGTACCGACTACATCATCCATGTGCTGGGCGACGGGCAGCGGTTCCGTTACCTGACCCAGTTTCAGTCGGGCGCCTGTGACCTGGTGGAGACGCCCAGCTACAAGGTGTCGGAATTCGAGCGGTGGAGCCGCAACGCCAACTGGTGGTTCTACCGGGAGCTGTACCGCTACTGGGAGCCGCTGAACACCACCTACGCCTGCGGCGGCATGCACATACTGTGGCATCGTACCGGCGTGGACAACGACCAGAACGTGGAAGTGACGGTGTCCGTCACACAGGAGGCGCCCGGCTGCGTGACGCTGACCCTCGCCGCGCCGGAGGGCTACAACGGCGTGGCGGACGTGACGCTGGACTACTCCTTCGCGGCGGACTTCCGCCTGGGTGGCACGGGGGATTTCCTGCTGGTGCAGTCGCTGACTGAGCAGGAGCTGTGCGCCTCCATCGACCGTCCCACCTGGGGCGTCAACTATTACATTCCCACCGACAAAACCAGCTATGACATTCCGGTGACCATCCAGGACGGAACCGGTTCGGTGCGGCTGCAGAGCGTGCCCGACACCGGCCGCGTGACGGTGCGGGGCGCGACGGTCAACGCCACCTTTTTTGATTGGGAATATTATTATGAATAATCGGACCCCGCCCGGACGTTGAAACCTGCGGCGGAATATGGTATTCTAAAAAGATGAAACGAGCAAAGGAAGAGAGGTGTGCGGCATGATTGAGAAAAACCGGCGGTGGAATATGCTGCTGAACACGGTCACCGACGGCCTTCTGATCCTTGCCGCCTATCTGCTGGCCAATTTTCTCCGCTTCGGCGTTTTGCCGTATGAGATCAATGGCGTCAACCCCGGATTGGAGATCGCCCGCCGCCCCACCACCTGGGCGCTGGGGGCGCTGTACGCGGCGGTGCTGGTGGTGGTGCTCCACGCGTTCCATCTGTACGCCGACTCCCGTTCCAACGGGCTGTGGCGTCAAAGCCGCACCATTGTGCTGGTCAACGCGCTGGGCATTCTGGCGTTCATGGCACTGCTGTTCGTCTACCGGGTGTCCAACTTTTCCCGCCTGGCGCTGGGGCTGTGCTATGTGCTGTGCTGCGGATTTCTCATCGGCAAGCGGCTGGCGCTGCGCCGCATCCGGCGCCGCCAGCGGGACGCGGGCATCGGCCTCAAGCATGTGCTGCTGGTGGGCGGCGGCCATGTGGCGGCCCAGTACCTGAAAGCGCTGGAGCAGAACCCCTATTACGGCTTTGCGGTGGACGGCTATGTGGCTGCCGCTCCGTCGCCGGCGCTGAATTGCCCCTACCTCGGCGGCTACGAAAAGCTGGACGAGCTGCTGGACGGCCCCGGCATCGACGAGGCGGTGGTGGCGCTGGACACCGCCGAGGTGGATCTGCTGCCGCAGGTGTTTGCCGCCTGCGACAAACAGGGCACCCGCATCACCATGGTGCCCTTCTACAACGATTACCTGCCTGCCCGGCCCACCATCGACACCATCGGCGACTGCCGCCTGATTAACGTGCGCGAGACGCCTTTTGATAACCTGGGAAATGCCTTTGTCAAACGGCTGTTCGACATTGTGGGCAGTCTGCTGCTCATCGTGCTCACCAGCCCCGTCATGCTGGTGGTGGCCATCGGCGTCAAACTGTCCAGCCCGGGGCCGGTGCTGTTCCGGCAGGAGCGCGTGGGCCTGAACAAAAAGACTTTCTCGATGTACAAATTCCGCTCCATGCGGGTCAACGCCGACCAGGAGACCGGCTGGAGCACCGACCGCGACCCCCGCAAGACCCGCTTCGGCAGCTTTATCCGCAAATTCAGCCTGGACGAGCTGCCCCAGTTTTTCAACGTGCTCAAGGGGGATATGAGCCTGGTCGGCCCCCGGCCGGAGGTGCCTTACCATGTGGAGCACTTCAAAAACGAGATCCCGCTGTATCTGGTGCGCCAGCAGGTGCGCCCCGGCTGTACCGGCTGGGCGCAGGTGAACGGCCTGCGCGGCGACACCGACATTGCCGAACGCATCCGCTATGACATCTGGTACATCGAAAACTGGACGCTGGCGCTGGACATCAAAATCATCTTCCGCACGGTGTTCGGCGGCAAGATGGTCAACAACGAAAAGCTTCAGTGACCGCAAAAGGGAGGAGCATCATGCAGAAACAACCGAAGGTCTGCATCGTACATGACTGGCTGGTGAGCTACGCCGGCGCCGACCGTGTGGTGGACTGTATGCACCACGTGTTCCCCGACGCGCCCATTTATACGCTGGTGTACGACAAAAAGAATATGCCCGCCTGGTTTCAGGACTACGACGTGCGCACCACCTACCTGCAGAAGATCCCCTTTGCCACCAAGCTGTACAAAAGTATGCTGCCGCTGATGCCCCGTGCGTTCGAGGCGCTGGACCTGTCGGAATACGACCTGGTATTGTCCTCCTCCTCGTCCTGCGCCAAGGGTGTGATCACCCGGCCGGACGCGGTGCACATCTGCTACTGCCATACCCCCACCCGCTATGTGTGGGATTTTTATTATACCTACCGCAGCAACGCCAACTGGCTGGTGAAAGCGGTCATGCCCGGCCAGATGTACAAGCTGCGCCAGTGGGACAAATGCGCCGCCGACCGGGTGGATTACTTTATCGCCAATTCCCACTACATCGGCCAGCGCATCAAAAAATACTACCGCCGCGACTGCGACGTCATCTACCCCTGTGTGCACATCAACGAGGAGCCGCTGTGCCCCAAGGAGGATTTCTACCTCTGCGTGGGGCGGTTCACCTGGTACAAACGCACCGACCTGGCGGTGGCTGCCTGCACCCGGCTGGACAAGCGGCTGGTGGTGATCGGCTACGGCGGCGAGGAAAAACGGCTGCGCGCCCTGGCCGGACCCACGGTGGAATTCAAGGGCGGCCTGTCGGACGAGGAAGTGCGGCAGTATTACCTGAGGGCAAAGGCCTTCCTGTTCCCCGGCGAGGAGGATTTCGGCATCACCCCGGTGGAAGCCCAGAGCGCCGGCACGCCGGTGCTGGCCTTCGGCCGCGGCGGCGCCTGCGAGACGGTGCTGGACGGCCGGACCGGCTACTGGTTCGGGGAGCAGACGGTGGACAGCCTCTGCGACTGCATCGAAAAATTTGAGCGCGACGGCGTGGCCTGCACGCCGGAACAGATCCGCGAGCACAGCCGCAGCTTCTCGGAAGAGCGGTTCGAGCGCGAGATCCGGGAATACTGCGAGCGCCGCATGGCCGACTGGCAGAAGGAACTGCACGACTGCTCCCGCCGCGGCGAGTGAGCGGCAAAAGAACGGAGGTTCAACTTGCGACCCATTGTCATCAACGGCACCGTGCTGTGCGATAACATTACCGGCATTCCCCGGTATGTGTATGAGGTGGTCACCCGGCTGGATGCCCTGCTGGAAGGCTCCGGGCTGGATGTGCGCCTGGCCTACCGGGACGACGGCCGCCCGCTTCATCTGCCGGAACTGAAAAACATCCGGGTAGTGCCCCTACGGGCGGTGCGCTACTGCTATAACCTGTTCGTGCTGCCCGCCTACCTGCGCAAAACCGGGGCATTCTATGTGGGCCTTGCCAGCGACATGCTCATGACCCGCCGCAGCGTGGTGGTTCTGCACGACATCCGCCCGTTGGTCATGGATACCGACCGGGGATTTTTCCGCTTCAAATTCTGGGTGCACTGCCTGTCCGTCAAATGGTTTGCCGGCCGGGTATACACCGTCAGCGAGGACCAGCGGCAGCTGATCGCCCGCAGGCTGGGCATCCCGCCGGAAAAGATCGGCGTCACCTACAACGGCTGGGAGCATATGCAGCGCGTCGAGGCGGACGAGCGCATCTTCGACAAACTGCCCGAAGTGAAAAAGGGCGAATATTACTATGCCCTGGGCAGCCTGGCCGCCCACAAGAATTACCGGTGGATTCGCGAGGTGGCGGCCCGCCACCCCGAGCAGACCTTTGTGGTGGCCGGCGGCAAGGACCTGCGGGCGTTCGGCGCGGGCGAGGCGGACGCCGCCAGGGATACCGGCAACATCTTCTACCCCGGCTACGTCACCGACGGCGAGAACAAGGCGCTGATGCGGCACTGCAAGGCCTTCATCCACCCGGCGCTGTTCGAGGGGTTCGGCATCCCGCCGCTGGAAGCGCTCAGCCAGGGCGCACAGATCGCCATTTCCAACGCGAGCTGCCTGCCGGAGCTGTACGGCGACACCGCCCGCTATTTCGACCCCAGGGACTATACTGTGGATCTGGACGAGCTGATGAAGCAGCCCGTGGCCGAACCGGATGCGGTGCTGGAAAAATACAGCTGGGATAAAACCGCCGCGTTCTGGCGTGCGGAGATCGAGCGCTGTGCAAAGCTGTGAAAAGAAACGAGGACAGGCAATGGATAAGATCGCGGTGATGATTCCCTGCTACAACGAGGCAAAAACGGTGG
>JBJEYG010000004.1:0-2853 GCA_051886555.1 Gemmiger sp. | reverse complement strand
TGTTGCAGCTTTATATAATCCTACTAATCAATTTCCGGGAGCCCGGCGTCCCGTAGGGAATCGCAGACCTCCCGCCCCCGGGCGGAGGAAGGGAGCGTGCGAATGCGGGCAGGGCACCCACCTGCCATACGGTAGGTTTTGATTGGCTGCAGACGGCCGTGCGGGGCTTTTTTCGGATCACCGGCCGGGCGGCAGCGCTTGCTGCGCCCGGCCTTTTTTGATTGCACAGAACAAGTGGGGGATCGCCGATGGACAAAAACAAACGCATTGCGCCGGGCGACCGGCTGCCGTTTTTTGAGTATGATACGCCGTACACCGCGCGCAACAGTTTCCGTGCGCTGCTGACCGAACAGGCGCCGCTGGTACTGGTGTTCATGAGCAATTTCGGCCATCCCATTACGCGCACCTTCGTGCAGCGGTACGCGGCTACTTACGACGCGCTGGAAAGCGGCGGCCTGGCGATGGTGGTGCGCTCCCGTCCCGAGCGGTTGGCCGGAAGCGTGCCCGAGGGAACGATCCCCTTCCCGGTATTGTGCGACGCGGAGGGCGTGTTGTACGACTATCTGGATATTCCGCGCAGAAAGAGCACGCTGCAAACCTGTTCGCTGGAGGCGTGGAGCATTCTGCGCAGGGCAAAAAAGCAGGGGTACCAGCCGCCCAAAGGCGCTTTGCAGCAGATGCCGCTGACGCTGATCCTGGACGAAAACGGCACGGTGCTGTTCCGCCATTACGGCGCAAGCCTGACCGACGTGCCCGCCGACTGCGAGGCAATGGAAAAGCTGATCGGCGCGGTGCTGGAGATGGATGGGGAGGAGCCGGAAATTGCGCAGGATGACGGGTACGCCGACGAGCTGTACGACGAGGCGGTGGATGAACCCGGGGACGAATACGACGGGCAGGACTACCAGCCGGCCCCCTGAGACAGAATGATACGACGCGAGCCGCCGTGCACAGCACGGCGGCTCGCAGTGTTTTGCCCGAATTGCGTATTGCTCATTTTGACACAAAAGTGTATACTGAAACTGTATAACTATCCGGGCCGGCGCGGCGGTTTGACCGCAGCCCGGCACGGCGGCTTGAGAAAAATGCGCATGGCCCCGCCATGCGGGATTCGAGGAACTGCTATGGCTGAATTTATACCACTTTCCGTCCCCAACTTCGGCCCTGAGGAGGCCGCCAACGCAGCCGGGGCCATCACCAGCGGGTGGGTGTCCACCAGCGGCGGCAAGGTCACCGAGTTTGAGCAGGCGCTGGCCGGTTATGTGGGAATGCCCCGTGCCGTGGCCTGCAACGCCGGCTCCAGCGCGCTGCACCTGGCCGCCATGACGGCGGGCATCCGCCGCGGGGACGAGGTCATCGTACCTACGCTGACCTTTATCGCCGCCGTCAATCCGCTGACCCGCTATGTGGGCGCCGAGCCGGTGTTCATCGGCTGCGACGACAGCCTGTGCATCGACCCTGACGAGGTGGAACGCTTCTGCGCCGAACGGTGCGAACTGCGCGGCGGCAAGCTCTACAACAAAACTACCGGCGCCCATGTGGCGGCGCTGGAGGCGGTGCATGTATTCGGCAACATGGCCGATCTGGAACGCCTGAGCGCCATTGCCCGGCACTATGGCCTGGTACTCATCGAGGACGCCACCGAGGCGCTGGGCAGCCGCTACACTTCCGGCGCGCTGGCGGGCCAGTTCGCCGGCACGGTGGGCGACATCGGCTGTTACAGTTTTAACGGCAACAAGATCATCACCACCGGCGCGGGCGGCATGGTGGTATCCAACCACGCCGACTGGGCGGAGCACGCCAAGCACCTGTCCACCCAGGCCAAGGCGGACGTGCTCCAGTTCCTGCACGACGAGGTGGGCTACAACTACCGCATGACCAACGTGCAGGCCTGCCTGGGCCTGGCGCAGCTGGCCAAGCTGGAGGAGTTCATCCGCATCAAGCAGGCGCGCTACGCCCAGTATGTGGATGGGCTGGACGGCAAATACGGCCTGCGCATCCTGCCCTTCAAAGGCGAAGCGGAGGGCGTACGCGCCAACCACTGGTTCTTCAGCCTGTATCTGAAGGACAGTTCCCTTGAGCGGGATGCGCTCATCGGCGCGCTGCAGGCGCAGGGCATCCAGACGCGGCCGGTGTGGGCGCTGATCCATGAACAGGCCGACTACCCGCGCAACGAAGCCTACGGGCTGGACAAGGCGGTGGATTACCGCAACTACATCGTCAACCTGCCCTGTTCCACCAACCTGACCGAGCAGGATTGCGCCCGCGTCATCGACGCGGTGCTGGCGCTGGCAAAATAAATCCGATACGAAAGGGGAGACCCCTTTGCTGAAAGTGGAAGAACTGTTCATCGAAGAAACCGCCACCGTGCTGGAAACCATGAAAAAGCTGGACGAGACCGGCCAGCGGATTCTGTTCATTGCGCCCGGCGGTAAACTGAAAGCCGTTGTCACCGACGGCGACATCCGCAAATTTATCCTGCGGGGCGGCGCGCTCACCGAGCCGGTATCCCACGCGGCCAACTACCACCCCAAAAGCCTGCAGGTGTCCGAGCGGGGCCGCGCCAAAGCCGAATTGCAGGCCCACGGCATTGACGCGTTGCCCATCCTCAACAAAAAGGGCGTCATCACCGACATTGTGTTTGCGGGCGGTGTGGATGTGGACAACCGCAAGCAGGCGGGCATTCCGGTGGTCATGATGGCCGGCGGGCTGGGCACGCGGCTGTATCCCTACACCAAGATCCTGCCCAAGCCGCTGATCCCGGTGGGCGAAATGCCCATCTCCGAGTTGATCATCCGCCGCTTCCGCGATTTCGGCTGCCGGGAATTCACCATGGTGGTCAACTACAAAAAG
>JBJEYG010000003.1:0-12527 GCA_051886555.1 Gemmiger sp. | reverse complement strand
GACGACATTATTACCACTCCCGGCGTACGCTGTCATCCGCTGGACCCCAGCTACAGCCCGGCCTACGTCTCCTCCATCCGGGATGTGGGTATCTCCTGCAAAACGATTTTTGATTGCACTGTACCGTTTGCGCTGAAAGACCGGTTCCGTCGCGCGCCTTTCCTGGAAGTTGACCCAGAGAGGTGGCTTCATGGCTAAGCGGCTGGTGGTGGGTGTCAGCGGAGCGTCCGGCGCGCCGCTGGCGGTTGCGCTGCTGCGCCGCCTGCGCGACCGGCCGGAGGTGGAAACGCACCTGATTTTAACCCGCGGCGCCGAGCTGACGCTGCGGCAGGAATGCGGCCTGGAACCGGCCGAACTGGCGGCACTGACGGATTTCTGCCATGATAATTACGATCTGGGCGCGCCGGTTGCCAGCGGCAGCTTCAAAACGCTGGGTATGGTGGTGATCCCCTGCAGCATGAAAACGGTTGCAGGCATTGCCACCGGCTACTCGGATAATCTGTTGCTGCGCGCAGCCGACGTCTGCCTGAAGGAACGCCGCAAGCTGGTGCTGGTGGCACGGGAGACACCGCTTTCCACACTGCATCTGCGCAACCTGTGCACCGTCAGCGAGCTGGGCGCGGTGGTCCTGCCGCCGGTACCCGCCTACTACCGTCACCCCCAGACGGTGGCGGACTGCACGGCCTACAGCGTCAGCCGGGTGCTTGCGCAGTTTGACCTGGATGAAGAGCATTATGAATGGGAGGGTGTGTGAGGTGACCGCTTTTACGCTGCAGGAAATGCTGTATGCTGCACCGCTGCGCGTGCAGTTCACTCCACTGGACAGCGGCGTGCACATTCTGTTGACCGGTGGCCAGCGCAGCCATGTGGGCGCGGTTGGTCTGGCGCAGAATGGTGTGCTGGTGGATTCCGCCGTATACCCCACCCATCGGGAAGCAGTTGTGGCACAGCGCTGGGCAAAAGAGCTTTCCGCCCGGCTGAACACCTCCGTCACGGTGGCATGCGGCATTCATTATGACAATGCCACCCACGAACAAATCGAAGCGGTGCTGGAACGCTGCGAGCGGCTTTTGGCACGCACCGTCCGCACCGCACAGGGATTGGATCACAAAGATGAAATTTGATTCGCAAAATTATACCGTAGAGCGCCAAACGCTGGCCGGGCAGGAGATCCGGTTCCGTGCGTTCCGGGCGCTGCCTTATGTGGACCGGCCGGTGGACCCGCAGTACCAGTGCCTGAATCTGTTTGTGCCGGAATGTTACTATGAAGGTGCCTCCTGCAACGGGTACAGCCTTTCCACCGCGCCCGTTTTTCTGCCCAACAGCGTGGGTGGCTACCTGCCTGGTCCGCTGGCAGATCCCGGCGAGGATCGTCACGCTCCGCCGGGCACCCCCAACAGCATTTTTCGCGCTTTGCAGCACGGCTACGTGGTAGCAGCACCCGCCCTTCGCGGCCGCACCCGCCCGGGCGGGCATGCGCCGGCCTGCATTGTGGATTATAAGGCGGCCGTGCGCTGGCTGCACCACTTTGCCGCCGAATTGCCGGGCGATGAAACCAGGATCATCACCAACGGAACCAGCGCGGGCGGTGCGCTTTCCGCTTTGATGGGTGCTACCGGCGATCACCCGGATTACCTGCCGGAACTGGAAGCCCTCGGCGCCGCGGAGGGCAGCGACCGCGTCTTTGCCGCCTCCTGCTACTGCCCCATCACCGATCTGAACCACGCCGACATGGCCTATGAGTGGCAATTTTCCGGCGTGTACAACTACCACCGCAAGCACATGAAACGGGACGAGGGCGGCCGCCCCTCCTTCACGGCGGTGGACGGCGATATGACGCCGATCCAGATCCATGCATCCCAGCAGCTTGCCGCCGCTTTCCCTGCCTATGTGAACAGTCTGGCTCTGAAGGACGCCGAGGGCCATCCGCTGACGCTGAATGCCGACGGTACCGGCAGTTTCCGGGCCTGTGTGGAAAGCGTCGTGCTGGATTCGGCCCAGCGTGCACTGGACTGCGGCGCGGATGTGCTCGGCAAATCCTGGCTGACGGTGGAAAACGGCAAAGCCGTGGCAATGGACTTTTCTGCCTATGTGCGGGACATCACCCGCATGAAAGCCGCCCCTGCCTTTGATGACCTGACCATGAAAAGCCCGGAAAACAATCTGTTTGGTACCGACGAAGCCCCTTATCTGCATTTTACCGCTTTCAGCCGGGATCACAGCCTTGCCTGCGGCGCGCTGGCGCAACCGCGCGTGGTGCGCATGTTGAACCCGCTGGCCTACCTGACCGACAGCCGCGCCGGCAAGGCGCTTCATTGGCGCATCCGCCATGGTGAATGCGACCGGGATACATCGCTGGCAATCTCCGCAATTCTGACGCTCAAATTGCGCGAGCTGGGCCTGCCGGTGGACTACCGCGCCCCCTGGGATACGCCCCATGCCGGCGACTATGATCTGGACGAGCTGTTCACCTGGATCGACGCAATCTGCCGCGCATAATTTTATGCACAAACCAAAGCGCCGGGCGCTGCTTTTTGCAGCGCCCGGCGCTTTCTATTGCCTTACGATTCGCGGCGCACGCAGCGCACGGTAATGCGGCTGCGGCCGTCCAGCGTGCAGGTGAACAGCGTCAGATCCCAACCGGGGTCGGTCATCTGTTCCACCGCGGCGGCGTCCAGCGTTTCCAGCCCCGCCACCTCATAAGCGAACTCACCGCCGTCCGCATCGGTGAACAAAACCATGTCCCCCGCGCACAGGTTGTCAATACGGCCGAAATGCGTCCGGTAATTGTGGCCGGCCAGCACAAAGCCGCTTTTGTAGGCGGTACCGCTGTACCGACAGGGCGCGGTTTTGGCGGTCTCCTCATTCCATTCGCTGAGCACCGGCAGTTCCAGCTCCAGCGCAGGGATCCGCACCACGCCCACATAATCCAGTCCATCCAGCGTCAGCACCGGTAACTCCCGGTCCGGGTCGGGCAATTCCACCGTCTCCCGGGCGCGCCCGGCGATGACGGCGTCCAACTGTTCCGCCGCACGACCGGCCTCGTTTCCGGCGCGGGCGCTGTCGAACAGGTTGCAGGCCACCAGCGCAAGCGCCGCCCCGATCAGCGCGAGTCCCGCTCCCATCAGAAAAAAGCCCGTTTTATTTTTCATTTCCGCCGCCTCTGCGCCGGGCCAAGCCGGCCACCACCAGCAGCAGACCCGCCGTCAGCAGGACGGGTACCGGCCACCACAGCTGCCCGGTCGGAGGCAGATCGTGCTTTCCGGAGCCGGTCGGCTTGCTGCATTCGTTTGTCACAACAAAGGTATTTCCCTGTCGCTCGATGACCGGCGTTTTGTACCCCGCTACCGGCGTCTCGGTGACGGTCCAGTAATGGTTTGTGTCCAGATCCTGCCAGGTATAGCTCCAGCGGCCATTGTAAGGCAGCGTCACCGCGCCGCCGTAGGCTTTGCCGTCGCACAACAGCTGAATGGTAACGGATTTCGGCCGTTCGCCCCGGTGGCACTCGTCCTTCCAGACTTTGACCACCTCGATATCCGTGCGCACGGGGCTGACCTCCGGCTTGGCGAAGGCCTCCACCTGATAGTCCCACACATTGCGCTCGGTGTCCTGCCGGGGAACCAGGGCAAAGAAGGGCGCAGTGGTATAGACCTTCCCCTCCAGTTCGGTGCGGCTGCCCATGACCAGATACAGCCCCATGGGCAGGTCTTTCCCGCCCATGGCAAAGCTGACCCGGCCGTTCCGGTCGGTCACCGCAGTGGCTGCGGCTTGAGCACCCTGCACCGCGCCCAGCTGCAGGTCGCGTTCCAGCTCGGCGGCCATACTTTCCCACGCGGCATCATTCTTGCCGCGGATGTCCAGCCGCTCCGCGTAGCGCGCAAAGTACGTGGTGGGGGTCAACTCGCCGGTCTCGTCCACCGTGGAGATCAGGTACAGCTCCACCGCTGCGCCGGGAACGGCCTTGCCCTCAATCTGTTCAGTGATGGTCAGGCCGGCGGCCGCATCCAGCTCGATCGCGCCCGCCGCGCAAACCTGCGCGGGAAACAGCGCCAGCAATGCCAGCAGGCACAGCAGCGCCGCCATGCGGCTGCGCAGTTTCATGCTCATCACCTCCGTGTTATCGTTTGTTTCGCCGCCTGGGCAGCAGCAGAAGGATCAACAGAACCAGCAATAGGGGGATCGCCACCACCGGCGCCACCAGCAGCGGCTCGATCTGTACCGCGTCCGCCGTGACACGGACGGTCTTTTTTTCTTCCTGGGTCTCCACGCGGTGGCCGCGCACCAGCAGCCGGTGAGTGTTGATGCCGTAGGGCGTACAGGTTACCAGCGTGCAGTAATCCTTGCCGTCCGCAACGCGCAGTGCACTCAGGTCCTGCGGTTCCACAATCAGGATCTGATCCACCTCATAGGTCAGCACCTCGTCCAGCACACGCAGCAGAAAAGTGTCCCCTTCGGAGAGTTTGTCCAGATTGGTGAACAGTTTGGCGCTGGGCAAACCCCGGTGGCCGGACAGCACGCAGTGCGTTCCCTCGCCGCCCACCGGCAGGCTGGACCATTCAATGTGGCCGACAGCCACCTGCAAAACCGATTCGTCGGTGCCATGGTAGATGGGCAGCGAACAGTCGATGGAGGGGATCTCAATGTAGCCCATCACGCCGTTGCCGCCCACGTTCAGCAGGCTTTCGTACTCGGCACGGCGGGCGTCGCTGAGCGCGTAGGCGTCGGGCTGCTGCGTCAGCGTGCTGTTGTAGTCCCGGGCAGCGTCCCACATTGCGTCATACTGCGTCTCGTCCAGCGCCGCCACCTGCTCGGCATAGGAGGCGATGGCCCTTGTCTGGTGGAACGAGTTCCAATAGTTGCTGACGGACGGATACAGCAGCAGGGACAGCCCTACAAGAAGCAGCAGAACCAAAAATACCGTGACAGCATTGCCGTTTTTCTTCATGCAGGGTTCTCCTTGCCGCTGCGCGCCGGGCGGGCAGCCCCGCCCGGCATACACAGCGGAAAAAGTTAAAATGAATGGAAATTCACATCAGAGAAAACGCTCAGTCCTTCATGCGCTTTTTGGTCACCAGCAGAACCACCGCAACCAGCACCAGCGCACCGCCGACCAGGTAGAAAATGGTGGTGCCCATGCCGCCGGTGGAGGGCAGCTCGGTACCGGTCTGGTTCAGCACCTTGACTTCATCCACACCCTGCGGTGCCTCGGTGGTACCGTTGACCACACCGTTTTCGCCAATCACAACGGTAACCGGTCCGGCAAGCTTGTTGTAGCCGGCGGGAGCCGCAGTCTCGGTCAGGTAGTAGGTATCGGCGTCCAGGCCCTTGATGGTGAATTTGCCGGTCGCATCGGTGGTGATTTTGGTGACGGTGCCAGTCTCGCCGGTCTTGGCCACACGGTAGACGTTGTTGCCCTCAGACACCAGCGCGATGGGGTTGGAACCGTCGGCGTTCTTGCTCAGCGTGAAGGTGGCACCGGCCAGGGCCGTCTCTGTCTCGCCATTCATGGTGTATTTGAACACATCCACATCCCAGGTATAGGTCTTGGTCTGGCTGTCGGGAGTGTACTTGGTGTTGCTGCTGTCGCCGTAGCTGACTTTGCTGGTGTTGGGGTTGCCCTCGCCGGCAATCACGGCGTTCTCATTCAGGGTGGCGGTGTAGCTGATCACGATCTGGTCGTTGGCCTTCAGGGTGTCGCAGAAGGCCTGGGTGAAGCGTACCTCAAAGGTGTAACCGTCGGTCAGGCCCTCGGTCACAACGGTGTAGTTGGAGGCATCCACCGTGGCTTCGTTCAGCGTGATGCCGGTGACTCCGGTGTAGGTAAGACCTGCGGACATGGTGTCGTGGAACACATAGTTCTCCGCACCGGCCTGGGCGGTGATGGTGCTCTTAAAATTCACCGTCTGGCCAATGTCGGCGTCGTTCTTCTCACCGTAATTTCCGGTGGAATCTTCCTCCACCGTCTTGACGTTGGTGGGCACCTCGTTCTTTTCTTCCATCACCACGTCGGGATTGGTGGTATCCAGCGAGCAGAGGGTGCCCAGGGTGGTATCCACCAGGTAGTAGCCCAGATCCAGCCTGGTGAAGGACACCGTGGTCGTCGTGGCGGTCACACTGCCCTGGTTGGTGATGCTGTTGTCCTTGGCGTATTTCTGGGCAGCCTTGGCGAAGGCCACTGCGTCAGCGCTATTCTTCCAGGTCACATAGCCCTGCGCGTCAACTTCCACATAGGTCCCCTTGATGGCATCGCTGTTGATAAAGGTATTCCATGCGGTGGTCGCCTTGTAGGAGTAGGCGTTGGCGGAAGCGTTGTAGCTTTCCAGGTCAAGGATCTGGTAGATGGTGTAGGTCTGGCCGACGACGGCGTCATTGATGGTGATGCTTCCGGTCGCGCCTTCCGCCATCGCCGTCATGGACAGCGTCAGCGCCATAGCCAGCGCGACCAGCACGCTGAACAGTTTTTTTACATGTTTCATTTGATACATTCCTTTCTTTTGAATGGATTTTACCGGTCCATGTATGCGGATGGAATTGTGCAATCAGGAGCGTGATCCCTCCTTTTTGCGTTTTCGGTGCCGGGACAACAACAGAAGTCCTGCGCCGGTGATCAGCACAGTGCCTCCTGCGGTATACAAAACGGTTCCACGCCCGCCGGTGTCGGGCAATTCATAGCTGGTGGAGTTCACAATTGTTCCGTCCCAGCTGCCCGTACTCGGCGTTACCGTGATCTGGTCATAAGCTACGCGGACGGTATAGGTAATGCCGTCGGAACTGTAACCGGCCGGCACCTTGGTTTCCTTCAAACTGTAGGTATGACCGGATGGAATGTTTGTAAATGTTACGGTTCCGTCAGTGCCCGATGCGGCGGTGAATGGGCCGACCGTTACGCTGGTACCGTCGCCGCGGCATTCCGCGCAGGTTTGCGTATCATGCGTCAGTGTAAATTCCGCCCCTTCGACCGGGCGCTGGTATGGGTCCACTTTGTGGAATGTCAGGTCTGCCAGGTAGCCGCGTACCGATGGAATTGGGAAGTTGACCGTTTTGGGGTCCGATATGGTAAATGCTCCGTCCGTTCCCTCGATTGTCCGGTACTGCAGCGTAGTTGTGTCATTGGTCGAATAAATGGTATCCTCTGTAAAACCGTTGGCTTCATTTTTTAACCGAACACGGTAAACCAACCGGTAGATATAGGTTGTGGTGCCGCCGCTGCTGACCGTTGTGAAACCGGATTGTTTCAGATCCCAGCTGATGCTGGCGGAATCCGAATGGTAGGACGCCGTGTTCTCGCCGTTTTCCCCGTAACTGCCCTGCAAGTTGTCGGAAACAAGTTCGGGCGTTTTGTTGTAAAAACCGATGAATTCCACCGTGTCCGCAACACCGTTCGTCGTTGGCATCGGGTCGGAAGTCACCCAGTCAGCCCGGCTCCCCTCCTCCGTCTCGTGTTTGATCTCGGCAAAAATCGTCTGGTAAGCGTCGAGCAAACCGTTCAAATCGGTACTGTCATAATAGTATCCGGAGCCGATGCTGTTGCGCAGCCAGTTTTTGTAGGCTTCGGTACTGGATGCGTCGCCGATCTCATAGGTCGTTCCGGTGCGGTCCACCACAGAGAAACCACTTGCGTTTTCGCTCTGTGTAATATATTGCTGAATCGTCTGCCCGGCAACATCCACGCCGATGGAGAAGATCGTAACACCGGATTTTTTAATGGTTTCGGCTTTGTTCCTGGCACGAATGGCAGCTTCATCGCTGTAGCTGGTGCCATACAGGCAGGGCTTGTTGAGCACATGGTCATAGAATCTGCCGGTGGAATCATACGGGTCGTAGCCGGAATAGCCGCTACTGATGTAAGTGGTGGGGAACCCGTCGCTCAAAAAGATGATGTACTTGTTTTGGTTGCTGACACCGTTGAGCATATCAGCCGCCATGGCCAGACCGGCCTCCACATTGGTAAAGCGGCTGTGTGCTTCGCTATATCCACTGGCGTTGATAATGTTTCCCGTCTGGGTGCGCATGGTATTTTTCAGGGCGTTCGCCTGAGCTTGGGTCGAGCACGCCTGCAGGCCGAAGATCTGGTGCGCATTCGTGTTGAACGCCACATACCCTACTTTGCTGATGCCCAGCGAATTGTTCTCTGCAAACTGATCCAGGAACTTCTCCGCCGCTTTCATTGCCGCCGCATAACGAGTAACGCCGCCGAAATTGCTGTTCATCGTGTTGGAAATGTCCATCACGATGACAACGGCCATATCCGGTTCCTCACGGATCTCCTGAATTTTTACCGAGGTCTGCACTTCAAGGGTAATGTCGAACACGTTTTCCAGCTCCGTACCGCTGATGGTCTTGCTGACCGAAACGCTGCCGTCTTCGGAACGGTTCGTGCCGCCCCTGTTCGAAACCTGCACATCCGACGGCTGCGTGGTTTGCGTTTCGTCGCCGCCGTCCGACGTACGCGCAGCTGCCGCCGAGCGCAGCGAATAAACGGCGCTGTCCGCCGGGTTCCCTGCCCCGCTGTATTGCTCAAACCATCCGCTGTCCCGCAGAAGCATCCAGTTCACGCCCTCCGCGGCTTCGGCAACGACATTGGCGTCCCCGTAAAGCAATGCGTAAGCGCGCCCATACAGCTCGTTGTACTGTTCCTCTGTCAGGCTGCCTTCCGCATAGGCTTCCTGCAGCTGCGCCAACAGCCGCTCCGCTTTCGCGGCCGCCTCGGAATCAAAGCTGTCCAGCGCTTCCAGCTCCTCAATCTCCCGCAGGAACTGCTCATACAGCTTCTGCCGCTCTTCGTCGGACAGCTGCTCTGTTACCGCGACCGCCTTTGTGGTGATGGTACGCTTTTCCTGTACTTCATGGACAGCACATTCGCCGTCCCAGGTATTGTGTTCCATCGCAGCGCTGAGCTGGATGTAGATCCCGCCGCTGTCCACTGCATCCCGCAGCGCAACGGCCACCGCCCCCTCAAATGTTCCGGGGATCACACTGCCCGCCGGGTCGGCTGCCTGCAGGTCGATATACCCGTTCAGCACCTGGCAGGTCCTCTTCTCCCCGTCGATCACGCGTTCCTCCGTCCGGACGGTGAGGGCATATTCCTCCCCGGCGTTCAGCCATTCCATCGCCGTCAGGTCGAAAGCAGCGCAGTCCTCCGCAAAGGGAAGCACCGCTTCCAGACGGACACGTCCCCGGGAATATTCTGTTCCGTCAAAGCTCTGCGTTTTGAACGAGAATCCATAGTACAGCGTTTCGCCGTTGTGGGCCGCGCCGTACACCGCCGTCGTATCGGATGCGGATCCGTCCGGCGCAGCTGCGCGGACTCCGGTTTCCGTCAGTTCGCAGACCATCGCTTCGTCTGCGGTCAGTTCAGGGCAGCTTTCCGGTTCCTGCCAGGCCCAGGCAAACGCTTCCAGCTTGTCATAGTTGGAAACCGCCTGTTTCTCTGCGTCCGTCAAAGCCATGTAGGCATCATACGCATCCACAGCCTGCCGGGAAACGGTATCGGTATAGATTCTCTTTCCCTCGCTGTCGCCCGTTTCATCGTAGGCTGCAAGCGTGTTCCCGTACTCCCCGGCGGTGGGCAGCAGCGCAATCATTCCGGCGACCTCGTCCGCCCGAGCCTGCTCCTCCTGTGTCAGCGCAGGGGCCGGCTGGCATTCCCCGGTATGCGTATGCTCTTCCATCCCGCAGGTCAGTTCCCAGGTGCCGTAACACATCGGGCCGTGGGTGTGGTTCTCATCCTCCGGCAGCGTACAGGTCAGCGTGTCATCCTGTACCTCCGTCTCAAAACAGGCTCCGGTGTGCTGATGCTCCCGCACTTCCAGCCTGCCGCAGATCAGATTTCCGCTTCCGTCGTAGCAATCCTGTGTATGTTCATGCAGCACGATCTCCTGCCGGCTGCAGACCAGCTCCTGCTCGGGGGCGGGCTGTTCGGTGGACACATCGCACACCAGCACGGTGTTCCAGGCGTAGCAATCGTCGGTATGGCTGTGGCCGTCCGTTTCCTCCAGTCCGCAGGTCAGCCCGCCTTCCGGGTCATAACAGCCTTCATCGTGGTGATGGCTTTCGCTCTCCTCCAGCATGCAGAGCAGTTCGCCGCGCTCCCCGGTGTAACATGCGTCGGTGTGCACATGCGCCGGCGCTGCGGCTGCCGCCGCATAGCAGCCCGCGTCGTGAGTATGGGTTTCCACCTCTGGCAGCGTACACCAGAGGTTGCCGTCCGAATCATAACAGTTGGCATCGTGGCGGTGCACCACAAAATCCGCATACCCGCAGCGCAGGCTGCCGTCCGCGCCGTAACAGGCCTCTGTGTGCCGGTGCAGACCCAGCGTTTGCGCCGTGCACACCGGCGTCCGCACTGCTTCGGCGGAAACTTTGGTATAGCATTCCGCCGTGTGGGTATGCTCAGGAAGTTCGCAATCCCCTTTTTCCATTGTGATAGCCGGCAGGATCAGCGCGTAAACGGTGCAGAACACAACGACGCAGGCCAGTACCGTCATCAGCCGGTACCAGCGTCTTCTTCGGGCAGAAGCGTACATGTAATGGTTCAGTTGCTGCACGTCATGGTAATCCATCGCTCTGATCCCCCCTTTCTGTCAGTCAAGTGCTCCGAATTGCTTCAGCGGCCAGACCCGGAACACGATCTTGCCTACGATTTGTTCTTCCGCCACACAGCCTACCGTGGTGCTGCGCGAATCCACCGAGGTGGAGCGGTGGTCGCCCATGCAGAAATACCGGTTGTCCGGCACCTGATAGGGCAGATTGATATCACAGTCGCCCAGCGCCTTTTCGGTCAGGTAAGGCTCGTCCAGCGGCACACCGTCCACCGAGACGTTGCCGTCCCCGTCAATATCGACCCACTGCCCCGGCCCGGCAATGCATCGCTTGACAAGGATCTTGTTGCCGAGATAAAAGGCGACCAGGTCGCCCTGCTCAAATTTGCCGCCTTTGATGGAGACAACGATGTCGCCCTCACACAGCGTCGGTTTCATGGAGTTTCCGTATACTTGAAGAACCGGCATCCAGATGGTTGCCACCAAAACCGCCACCGCCGCCACAACGACCAGCGTGTAAACGGTGCTGCGCAGCACGCGGTTATAGCGGCGCTTGTACCGCTCGCGGTCCAGCTCGGCCTCAAGCTGCTCCACGGTGGGCCGGCCGCCGGAAAAACGGGCAGGCGCACTCATTCGGACTCGTTCTCCTCCTTCGCGGGTTCACGCTCCGTCCGGGAAGGCGCTTTCTCCTCCCAGGCAAACTTGTATGTCGCCCAGTTGATTCCGTCTTCCGTTTCGGGCAGGCTGCTCTCTGGCGGGACGGTTTTTGGTGTTTCCCCGGCAAGTTCGCTTTCCGCCCCGGTCAGCCAATCTTCTTCCTTGGGTCTATGCGCTCCGACGGCAGGCTCGCGTTCCACCCGGACAGACCAGTCTTCTTCCCCGTCGGGGGCGCTTTCCGGCACAGCGGCTTCGTTTCCCGGCGGGACAAACAGAACCGGTTCGTTTTCCTCCTGCATATCCGGGGGTTCCGACCGGATGATCCGGCTCGCCCAGCCGGGAATGTTTTCTTCCCCGTCAGGTTCGCCTTCCGGCCGGAGAAATTCGGTCGCCGCAGGAACGGGTTCTTCCTCCCGCCGGGAATCCTCCCAGGCTGCCAGTCCCGGCTGCGTGCCGGCAGAATTGACATCCGCCCTTGCGGCGACACGGATATTCTCAAGGTACTGACGTGCCGCCCGGTCGGCCGCCTCAAACACATGGTTGAGACGCAGCGTAGCTTCCGCCATTGAGCCGGAGCGTTCCAGCTGAAGGCGTCGCTCCTCCAGCTCCGCTTTCGTTCTGGCAAGTTCCTCCTTCAGCCGCTCATTTTCCCTGGATTCCTCCAAAAGCAGTTCCAGCAGTTCGGCGCGGTTCAGGTGCCGCAATTCTCTTTCCGTCATCCCGTTTTCCTCCGGAATCGGTAGTTCAAATATAGATATCGGGAATGAAAAAGAGCAGCGGAATTTTCCTCTGCCCTGAATCAAACCACGCAAGGGGAATCCAACTTCCGCCAGGCGTTCTGGCTACATTTCATGCAGCAGCTTGCGCGGCACATGGGTTTGCCGCGCAAGCCGGCTTTTCTGTGCGGAGGGACGCAGCGGCGCCCGGCTTCAGAATTGAAACGTTTCCATTTGCCGATAAACCAAAACGTCGCTTTGTCGACAAAATTATAGCATGGTGCGATTGGAAAATCAAGGGAATATGCCATTATTTTGTCGA
Source organism: Gemmiger sp. (assembly GCA_051886555.1). GTDB lineage: Bacteria > Bacillota > Clostridia > Oscillospirales > Ruminococcaceae > Gemmiger. Next base: position 291 of record JBJEYG010000003.1, on the reverse strand, counting down.
ATATAAGCGAATTTTTTACTTTGGCAATTTTGAGAATCGTTTTCATAAATTAAGAAAGCGGGGGCATATGCCCCGCTTTTATTTCAATCGTTCAGATTTATTCGTAAAGGATCAGCGCGATCCTTTCAATGGGTTCTTCGCCGGCGCAACGGATTCCGTGCCCCTCTCCGGGCGCGCATACAAAGAAGAGCCGCACCGGAGCATTGAAGTGCCCCCCACTTGTTAGACAGTATGATATACTATCTAACAAGTGGGGTGTTTTACTATGCCAAAAGGGATACCAAACAAACG
>JBJEYG010000002.1:0-2864 GCA_051886555.1 Gemmiger sp. | reverse complement strand
TTTTCCGGCCCGGGAGCCGCCGCCCATGCCCAGGTTTTTCAGCGCGCCGCCGAACCCGGTACACTCATGCCCCTTGAAATGGTTCAGCGAGATGACAATGTCAGCGTCCATGACGGCGCGGCCGATCTTGGCGGTTTTTACATATTCGCCGCCGGGTACCGGAACCTCAATGTCGTCGGTGCCGCGCAGGCCGTCGCCGATGATGATGTTGCAGCCGGTGGAAAAGGGGCTGAACCCGTTTTCGTAGGCGGCGGTGATGTGTTCCAGCGCGTTCTTGCGGCGGCCGGGATACAGCGTGTTGCAGTCGGTCAGGAAGGGCAGGCCGCCCTGCTTTTTGACCACGTCCGCCACCGTTTTGGCGTAGTTGGGGCGCAGGAACGCAAGGTTGCCCGGCTCGCCGAAGTGAATCTTGATGGCAACAAATTTGCCGTCCATATCAATGGTGCCGATGCCGGCGGCGTACAGCAGCTTTTCCAGCTTGGCCTGCAAGCCGGTACCCACCGGTACCCGAAAGTCGGTATAATAGACTTTAGCCTTTTCCATAAAAATTCTCCGTTCTTTTCAAAAAATGGTCACAAACCGGGTTGCTTTCTCTATTATAATAAGTTCCGCTGCGGAATGTAAAGCACCGTGCCGGATTTTGGGTGTTGGCAATCAGCGTACAAATGTGCTATACTGAAAAATACAAAACGGTTACAGGCCGGGCCACAGGCCCGCAGGGCAGTTTATGGCGGGAGGAATCGGGAACAAATGAAGAAATTCCGTTTTTTGGCGGTGGCGGCGGCAACGCTGCTTTTGGCCATGCTGGGCGCCTGCCCGACCTTCGCACAGGAATATGAAACACTGCTCGACCAGCTGGACCGTCTGCAAAATCTGGCGCAGGCGTATACCGCCCAGCAGGGCGAGGGCGACGTCATTCAGCTGACGCTGTCTTACACCCGCGTGGGCGAGTACAACAGCGACATCTGGCAGATGACCGCCGGCACCCGCGACGCCGGCTTTGAGGGGTATGTGGCCGCCAACGACAGCGAGCTGGCAAACCTGCAGGGCGTCCAAAGCGTGACGCTGCCCAACGGCCAGGCCATCGATTTCGGCCATCTGTTGGCCTCCATGAACCTGGTGTACAACGGCATTCCCATCAGCGGCAGCTGGGGCGGCGACTGCATGCAGCTGGCCCAGACCTGCGCGGGTCAGGCTTCCGACGCGCAGGGGTACATGGAAGCGATGCGGGGAACCTTCGGCATGGCGGACGACGGTACTTACAGCCGGTTCGGCGACCAGGACCTGCGCGCCGACCTGGATTCGGTGGTGGTGGGGTCCATGCTGGACGAAAATACGTCCATCGCCGCCACGCTGCGCACCTATTATGACGGCCTGACCGACTACACCCGCTGCCACGATTTCATCGCGCTGAGCTTCGGCACGGTGGATACCGGCAACACCGACAACTTCCGCAACACGGTGTACAGCGCACTGGTGAACGATACCGGGATGCAGCTGCTGCTGTGCATCAACGGCATGTGGAGCTCGGACGGCTGGAACATCGCGCCGGAGGCCGAGGCTCCGATGCAGGGCGCGGCCTATCTGTTCGCCGATTATCTGGCCGCGGCCGTGAACCGCGAGAAGGTCAGGAGCGATTCCGGTACGCTGATGGTGACCATGGCGGGGCAGGCCCTCGCCGACGCGCTGGGCGCACTGGGCTATGAGGACGCCGCCGAAGCCGCCGAGAGCCATTACAGCGGCACCTCCGATGCGCAAAGCGCCTCCGGCACAGGCAGCGCCGTTTCCGGCGCGCTGGACGGCGCCACCGAGACGCTGCGCGGCACCTTTAATGTGAACGTGTTCCGCATCGTTCTGCTGGTGCTGGGCGCGTTGGCGCTGGCGCTGCTGATCGGGTGCGTGGTGGTGCTCATCCGGCACAGAGAATAAAATCCGACAAAACGCCGCCGGCGCGAGGGGCAATGCCTACCATCGCACCGGCGGCTGTGTTATAATAAGGCAGCGGACCAACACAAGTTTCTGCGCCGCCCCGGCGGCGGGAAGGAGAACCTACTATGAAAATTGCAGTGGCCGGTATCGGTTATGTGGGGCTGGCCAACAGCATTCTGCTGGCGCAGCAGAATGAGGTGTGGGCGGTGGATGTGTCCCCCGCGCGGGTGGAACAGCTCAACGCGCGCCGGGCGCCCATTGTGGACAAAGAGGCCCAGGAATACCTGAGTAACCGCCGGCTGGACCTGCACGCCACCACCGACGCCGCAGCCGCCTACACCGGGGCGGAGTTTATCCTCATCGCCACGCCCACCAACTACGACCCGGACAAAAATTATTTTGATACTTCCAGCGTGGAGCAGGTGCTGGAGCTGGCGGCCCGGTATGCCCCGGAGGCCACGGTCGTCATCAAATCCACCGTGCCGGTGGGGTATACCGCCCGCGTGCGCGAAAAAACCGGGAACGGAAATATTCTGTTCAGCCCCGAATTCCTGCGGGAGGGTCACGCCCTGGCCGATTTGCTGTACCCCAACCGCATCGTGGTGGGCGCCCCGCAGGGGGATGAACGCCTTCAGGCGAAGGCACGGCAGTTCGGTGCGCTGCTGGCCCAGGGGGCCGAGCGAAAGGACGCGCCCCGGCTTTACCCCGGCCTGACCGAGGCGGAGGCCATCAAACTGTTTGCCAATACCTACCTGGCGCTGCGGGTGGCCTATTTCAACGAGCTGGACACCTACGCCAGCCTGCGCGGGCTGGATACCCGCAGCATCATTGACGGCGTCTGCCTGGACCCGCGCATCGGCGACCACTACAACAACCCCAGCTTCGGCTACGGCGGCTACTGCCTGCCCAAGGATACCAAGCAGCTGCTGGCCAAC
>JBJEYG010000001.1:0-2867 GCA_051886555.1 Gemmiger sp. | reverse complement strand
GCGGAGCACGGTATGCGGTGGATCTGTTTAAGCAAAACCTGCATCGGTTTTACCGAAAACATAAATGTAATCCGTACATCCTGAAATGCGATATACATAGCTATTTCGCAACCATCCCACATGGCCGCCTGAAAGTTTTGATAGCCCGTTATATTCTGGATGATGATGTAAAACGCATTATGCTGCAGTTTGTCGATATGACAGAGGCTGGGCTTCCTCTCGGCCTGCAGCAGTCGCAGCTGCTTGCAAATCTGTATTTGTCCGAGATGGATCATAAAATCAAAGAACGGTTCCACGTCAAATATTATGGACGATATATGGATGATTTTTATATCATGTCTGATTCCGAAGCGGAGCTTCAGACGATCTGGGACTGGCTGGCTGATTACCTGGCAGGAATCGGGCTGGAATTGAACCCCAAGACGGACATTTATCATGGCAATGTGGATTTTCTGGGTTTTACCTTCCGGTTGACGGAAACCGGGAAGGTCATCGTCCGACTACGGAAGGACAAGCGTAAGACGCAGAAAAACCGCGTCCGGTTGATGGCGCGGCAGATTGAGGAAGGCAGGTTATCTCCGGAGCAAGCGGCACAGTCGTATGCCGACTGGCGTACACATGCGTTGGAGGGAAACTGCAGAAACCTTGTATTAAAAATGGATGAACGATTCGATAATCGCCTGCGGGAAGCAGGATATGAATTGAAGATCGAAGGAAGGAGTGTGAACATATGTCCCGTACAATCGCGGAATTGACCGCGGGAACGAAAATATATCTGGATGAAACGGTAGACGGCACACTGTCCCATGTGCCATACATATACCTTGGGCAGGACGATAGTGGAAATTGCATCATCCTGCGTGAGGCCGTGGCCATCCAGAAGCGCATGCACAGCTCTAACGTGGCTGTTTACGACGGCTGCGAAGCAGATCTCTGGCTGGAGGACGAAGAGAGCGGATATCTGAGTCGTTTTGATGCTGCCACACGCGCAGCACTGGTGTCGACGCAGATCAAATGTAACAGCATTTCAACCGGCGAGATCGGCGTGATCGCGCGCAGGTGCTTTTTGCTATCGTATACGGAATTGGGCTATGCGACAACGCCGGACGAAGGTGCGTCGTATCTGGCTGCCCTGCAGACAGTAACCGGCAAAACCGGAAATAATGCGCGTATCGCATACAACTCGGCCGCTGCAGCGGTCGACTGGTGGCTGCGGTCGGCGTACTCCGAGGCGCAGTTCCGGTACGTGGGCACCGGCGGCAACGCCAACAGCTACGGTGCTACGAACGCCGGCCACTGGCTGCGCCCCGCTTTATCGGTCGCGCCAGCGACCATCGTGTCCGACGGCACGGAGGACACAATCTATCTGCTTCCGGATAGCGCCAAAACGTACCGGGAGGTTGACGCAGTTGTGTGTGTCGGATCGTCCGACAAACGACCCAAACGGGCAAAGGTAATGGTAAATGCAGCAAACTGCACCATCCTGCAGCTGCAGGTCAGCAACAATGCAAAGGACGAAAACCCCATATGGGTCAGCGTCGCCAATGGCGGAATGGCGGAGTTACCAAACACCACCAAAACCACAGACGCATGGGAACTGGGTGTGAAAATCTATGCCACATCCGGAGGCCGTGCCGAGATCGGCGAGCCGGTAGTAATTGCGGAGATGGAGGAGTAAATGCCAAACATCACAGAATACATCAGCCGTACTGCACAGGCAAATGAAAATGCAGCAGTAGCGGAAATCCTGACCGGCGGCAACGTAACGCCGGAACGAGCGCACCAGCTGCGCAGCGCAATCGAAGTTGCGGCAGAATCGTTTGATGATAGCATCGCGCTGGACTATCCGGAACTGGTTCCGCAGTGGCAGCCCGGCACATACTACACCGCCGATCAGCGTGTGAACTATAACGGCACCCTGTACAAGTGCTTGCAGGCACATGCAAGCCAGCCCGACTGGATGCCGGATGTATCCCCCAGCCTTTGGTCGAAGGTGCTGATCCCGGATTCAGACATCATCCCGGAATGGCAGCAGCCGGACAGTACAAACCCGTATATGACTGGCGATAAGGTAACGCACAACGGCGCGACCTGGGTTTCAGATGTTGACAATAATGTCTGGGAGCCGGGCGTGTATGGGTGGACGGAAGCAGAATAAAACCCTGCCATGTGGCAGGGGAGGGAAAGGGCGCAGGCTTCGGCTTGCGCCCTGTTTTCTTTTTGATACAAATATCAATTACGAAAGAGATTTCATATGATATAATAAATGAAAGATTTTATGTGGTGAACAGAAAGGAAGCGTTAGTAGGATGCGGCTTGAACATAAAGAACGGAGCGCTATGCTGGAGCATTTGAATATGTATAAAAATATTGCTGCTTGTTATGTAGCAGAGGGGAATAAGTCGTGTGCTGCGGCTTATTTTTACCGATTTGAGGGTGCGATCGAGGTGCTACATGCGATGGGACTGGTGGAAGAAACAGAGGGCAGCCGGATGTTAGCGGACTTTCAGAGTCGACTTAAGTTTTGATGCTTGAAGAGTTGAATAAAATAAATTATAATTTTGTCAGTAGAACCTATACATTTGTTTGGGAGAAAGATTAAGATAACGGCAGAAACAGGGTGATAAATCTGTGGAAACAAAGATGAATCAAGATGAGGAAATAAAACAATTATATATAGAAATGTATGACTCTCTGATTTCATATGCATATGCAGTACTTCAGAATGATGCTTTGGCGGAAGAAGCAGTTCAGGAAACTTTTCGAATTGTATGTGTTAAGCCTGATGCCTTGTTTGATAGCAAAAATCCAAAAGGATGGATTGTGAACACACTTAAAAAGGTTATCAATAATACAAAAATCAGCTG